>JALWZK010000248.1 GCA_027002665.1 Campylobacteraceae bacterium
TATCTAAATCTTTATAACTATATAGTGAAGTTCCACCAAAACTAAAAGCTTCCAAATAGACTTTATCTTTGGAAAAATTTGTAGGCTTAAAAGCAACTTCCACTCCATTTGCTAAGATAAATCTATATAACTTAGTGGTCCTATTATAATCTTGATGGATTATCTTGGAGCCATTTAACTCTCTATTTATAAGTTTAGATGGAAGTTTTTTCTCATCTCTTAAATCAGATGCCTCTGCACTATCTATAATTTTTAACACCTCATCTTTGGATACTTTTGTCCCATCTGTATTTATAAAAAGTAGATATCTATCTTTAAAGTCCACTATTTTTCTAAACTCTCTATTTATATCTTGGAGAGTTATCTCATTTATAAGCTCTTTTTTTAATCTATATTTAATATCATAATCTATATAGACAGAGTTGGATAGTGCATAGTTTACAAGTTGAGCGGCTATGGTATCAGACTCTAAATCGGATACTCTGATATGCTCCTTCTCATTTATTTGAAGTTGTGATTTTTTTATTAGCTCAAAATCTCTCTTTGAGAATCCATATTTATAGAATGATTTTATCAACTCAAATAGCTCCCTCAATGCCTCCTTATCATCTCCACTATTATATTCTACATTAAACGAATATGTAGCTTTTTTACTATTTATCACTTCAGGGGATAGATTTATATAGGTCGCCCTTGGATTATCCTTTAATATCTGTTCTCTCGCTTTTATATTAAATAGTTGATATGTCATATCCTCAATAATCCCCTGCTTTAAATCCGATTTAGTTCTTGTATCTTCCAACTTATCTACATAGGATAGAGATAATCTATTTGAGGTTATCTCCTTATCTGTCAATGATAGGACTCTTGTCTGATTGTTATCTGGTATCTCCCTTGATGCCCTCTTTTTATGAGATTTATTTTTCAGATGTGAAAAGCTCTCTTTTATCATATCTTCAATAACTGTTGTATTGAAGTCTCCTACTGCAATGAGATACATAAATTCCGGTCTATACCAAGTAGTATAAAACTCCTTTGCCCTCTCCACAGATATATTTTTAATAATATTTTTATCCCCGATTGGAACTCTATCTATATATTTTGTATTTCCATAAAATAGTTTTTTAGATTTATTATATATTCTAAATCCAGCAGTATCTCCAAGTCTTGCCTCCTCTAAGATTACTCCTCTCTCCTTATTGAACTCATCTCTATTAAAATTTAACCCCTCTGCCCAATCTTGCAAAATTAAAAAGGCATTCTTTAAGTTATCCCTCTCTAAAGGGACTCTAAGTTTATATAGAGTCTTCTCATAATCTGTAGAGGCGTTCAGATGAACTCCAAACTTAACACCTGTCGATTCTAAATATTTAATAAGCTCATTTTTTTTAAAATGTTTAGTCCCATTAAATGCCATATGTTCTGTGAAGTGTGCTATACCCTTCTGGTCATCTTCCTCCTCAAGAGAGCCAACCTTCACGAGCAGTCTAAACTCTGCTCTCTTCTTGGGTTTGCTATTCCTCTTAATAATATATCTAAACCCATTACTGAGTTGCCCCTCTATTAAACTCTTCTCTGTTGGGAGGAGAGTCTCCTTTGCAAAAATTAGTATATTAAACAGAATTAGAGATAGTAGTAGTCTTATCATAGGTGGAGTTCCTTATTTAGATTTTTAAAAAGTTATTTAATATCTCATGTCCATACTCACTCATAATAGATTCAGGGTGAAACTGCACTCCATATATAGGTCTATCTCTAATCTCAAGTGACATAATCTCATTATCATCTTTACTATGAGATGTGACAATAATATTATCTGGAAGATTATCTCTATTTACAATTAGAGAGTGGTATCTTGTAGCTCTAAACTCCTGTGGCAAATCCTGAAATATTACACTATATCTCTGAATCTCTATCTGTGATGTCTTACCATGCATCATATTTTTAGCTCTAACTATCTCCCCTCCAAAAGCCTGTGCTATACTCTGATGTCCTAAGCATATACCCAATATGGGTGTGGTATCTGCAAACTCCTCTATAACACTTAAGGTAACTCCCGCCTCATTGGGTGTAGCAGGACCGGGAGAGATAATAATCTTTTCAGGATTTAAATCTTTAATCTGCTCTACACTCAACTCATCATTCCTAATAACCTTAAGGTTAGCCCCAAGCTCTAAGCAGTATTGGACTACATTATATGTAAAACTATCATAGTTATCTATCATTAAAATCATCTTCCATATCCTTTAAATCGACACTCCAAAAGAAATCTATCCACTCTTCTGTCTGATTAACATACCAAGTTGGTGCAATTTTAGCAGTTTTTTTATAAAATATAGAGGCACTATAGAAAATAATATTGGGGTATTCTCTCTTCAATAGCTCCAATATGGCATATAGTGTATCTCCACTATCAACTATATCATCAACTATTAAGACTCTTTTGGAGTTTTTCAGATTGGGTATATTAAAAATCTCTATTTTATCTAACTTATCTCTATTGTTGTATCCTATTGTATTTATATCATAAACAGCTCGAATATTATAATACTCACTCAATATATGGGCAATGGATAGTCCTCCTCTTGCTATTGGAAGGATTGTATCGAACGGTTTATCAATAATTTTAATAAGTCTATTTAAATCTTTTATAAGTTCACTATATGGGTAGTATCTTTTTTTCATTTTTTATCTTCTCCACAATCAAAACACAAATTATTACTATAATCTTTATGCAAGAGATATTTTTTTTCCTCCTATTTTTTTATATCTCTTTAAATGGTTTCTACTTTATCCTACATTTTACTCGCCATAGTCCCATTAAGTAGAAACCTTATAATCTATCTTTAAAGTCTCTATATCCAAACTCTTTAACTATATCTATAGTTCCATCTTTTCGTTTAATGGCAATAGATGGTAGTTTTATCCCATTAAATGTTGTAGCCTTTACCATAGTATAGTGCATCTGGTCACAAAATATAATCTTATCTCCTATTTTTAATGGTTCATCAAAACTATAATCTCCCATAATATCACCCGCAAGGCATGTATTTCCTGCAAGTCTATATCTATACTTCTTATCTTCCCCACTCCCCTTTACATCTGGTCTATATGGCATAATTACAGTATCCAACATGTGAGCTTCCGTAGAGGTATCCAGAATAGCTATATCGATACCATTAT
The DNA here is from genome assembly GCA_027002665.1 of Campylobacteraceae bacterium. Classification (GTDB taxonomy): domain Bacteria; phylum Campylobacterota; class Campylobacteria; order Campylobacterales; family Sulfurovaceae; genus UBA1140. Next base: position 3,184 of record JALWZK010000248.1, read on the forward strand.
GGACTATATCAAGTATAGTGGCAACGAGTGTTCCTGTCTGCCACCCAACAGCCTCTCCCAGCTCCAAATATACCTCTAAGTGGGGATATCTATTCCTAAATCCATTTAATATCTCTATTAACCCCTCAATATTATATCCATCTTTTGTAATGTGGTGTCCACCTCCAAAATTTACCCATTTTAGATTATTAAAATATCTACTAAACTTATTCTCAAAAATATCTAAGACTCTACTAAGTGCCAGAGAGTCCTGTTCACATAGTGCATGAAAGTGTAATCCCTCTAATCTATCTACTATTGACTCATCGAAATTTTTTAGAGTTGTTCCCAATCTCGAATATAATCCACAAGGATTATATATCTCTACAGGTGCTTCGGAGTATTCAGGATTTACTCTTAATCCCAAAGATATATTTTGGTTTATCTCTTTACTTAGATTAGAGAATTTTTTAAATTGGTTTGGTGAGTTAAAGACCAGATGGTCAGATATTTTGGCTATCTCTCTAACATCAGACTCTTTAAATGCGGGGCTATATGTGTGTGTCTCTCTTTTAAACTCCTCATGAGATAGTATCGCCTCATGTAATCCACTTGCACAACACCCATCGAGATATTTTGATACCAAATCGAAACTCTGCCATAGAGCAAAACCTTTAAGTGCCAGAAGTATTTTTACTCCACTCCTCTCTTTTACATAAGATAATATTTTTAGATTTCTCTCCAATAGCTCCTCTTCAAGTAACCAGTATGGGGTTTCCAATCTCTCCTCCTACAAATTTTTTTAATATTATATCTATTTTGTTAGAATTAAATAGTTATAATTTAATTTAATTTAAAAATTAAGGAGAGATAATGTTAAAAAGAGTCCTTTCTATTCTGTTACTACTACTTACAGTAATAGTTGCAGACGAGTTTACTAAAAAAGCTACAGTTGAGCCTCTCTTAGTCCAAAAGGGTGCAAAAAAGATGTGGTGTGCCATTTGTGGAATGAACTTAAAGATGTTCTATAAAACTTCATATATAGCGGGAGATAGACAATACTGCTCTATTAGATGTCTGGTGGCAGATATAAAAAACAACAAGATAGATTTAGATAGTGTAAAGGTGATTGATGTCAATAGTCAAAAGCCTATCTTAGCGAAAGATGCCTATTTTGTAATTGGTTCAGATATTAAAGGAACTATGAGTAGAGTTAGTAAATTGGCATTTAAGAGTAGAGATGAGGCTGAAAAGTTTATAAAGGAGCATGGTGGGAAATTGGCAACATTTCAAGAGGTTTTAAAGGAGGCAAAAGCCTCATTGGATAGTGATAACTCTATGGTTAAAGCGAAAAAAGAGAAGAAGTTATACCCTATGGGTAAAAAGATATTTGCTAAGAAGTGTAAAGGCAAAATAGATTTAGATAAATTTAATGCAGTAAATGAGTTAAAGGTAGCAATCAGAGATAATAATATATGTAAAAATATAAATGAGAAACAGCTCCATGCAGTAACCATATATCTATGGGATAATAGGAGAGTTAAAAAGAGTAATTATGATATAAAAATATCAAAACAAGATAAGTGTCCTGTATGTGGTATGTTTGTATATAAGTATCCAAAATGGGTAGCTCAAATAGTCTATAGAGATAAAAATAGATTATCTTTCGACGGCGTAAAAGATATGATGAAGTTCTATTTTAATAGAACAAAATATGGAAAATATGAGACATTCACAAGAGAGAATATATCTCAAATATTGGTAATAGACTACTATACCCAAGAGGTTATAGATGCGAGAGATGCCTATTTTGTAATTGGCTCAGATGTAAAGGGACCTATGGGAGATGAGTTAATTCCATTTAAAGATGAGAGTAGTGCTAAGAGTTTTTTAAAAGACCATAATGGTAAAAAGATAGTTAGATTCAGTGAAATATCTGAAAAAGATTTAAACTAACGATGCTAAGGTGAGTGCAAATAGAGTATTAACCCCATTCCTACTTAATACTCTCTTGGCCTCCTTTAGAGTTGTTCCGGTTGTTATAATATCATCTACCAAGATGACATCTATATCTCTTTTACCTCTATATCTAAACTCCCTATGATTCTCTAATCTAAACTGTAGAGATTTACCAGAGTAGTTTACCCTATTTTGAGCAATTAGACTACTGTGTAGAATCTCTACTCCTCTACACCTCATCTGATGAGTTAAAAGGGCTACATGGCTATATCCACTATTAACTCTCTCATCTATACCCACTATATAGATTAAGCTATTACTATTTTTAATAAACTCTTGAATAAATGGTTTAAAGGTCAGCTTAGCCAACTCTCTATATACTCTAAATCCTAATGGAGTGTGTTTAGTTAAGAGAAAATCCTCTATATTGTGATAGTTATAGAAACTATAAACCTCCAATCCATCAATATTCCTCTTTGAGATTGAAGGTTTTAAAAGCTCCTCTCTACATCTCTTACAAAAAGTTGAAAAAGTTAATCTGTGACAACTTAAACATCTCAATTAGATAATATCCCTTATAACAATAGCATAGTGCAGAACTATAAAATTCAGAATAAAAATTCCCATTGAGGAGGCTCTGGATATAATCATCTCCAATTTTGTCCTCTCTCTATTATTTGTCCTAAATGCAACAATGGTGTGAGTAGTGGTTATTACTGTCATAATGGCTACTAAGATTAATTTATGACGCAAAGCATCTATCGCCTTATTATGTATAGAGAGGTCAAAGAGTATTGTAATTAACCCATTATTTATAATCATAAGAGTTCCGGTAGTCAATAGAATTAATAGAGAACCTATCTCAAAATATCCAAATATAGGTCCTACTATTGGATATACAGCCTTCTGGTCATCTTTATCTCTAAGCGAAACTCCCAAAATAAACATAAAAACAGAACCACCTATCCATGATACTGCTGCTATTAAGTGTAAATGTAATTCCCAACTCAAATATATCCTTTTATTTAAAATTTATCTATTCTAACTAAAAAGATATATATTTTTGATTGAGATGTGTCAAGATTAATATTGAGGAGTTGGAAAATTTTGTAACCATTTAGTAACATTTTTATAATAGACTTATAGAATTAAAAAATTAGAGGGAGATTTATCTTCATGAATAATCTATTTAAGACGCTACTTGGTGCAGGATTTGCTGTTGGAGTTGGTTATTATGTCAATTCAACATTTGGAAATATGGCACACTTAGAGTTTTTAATAATGGCTGGAGTATTTGGTGCCTATATGGCGATGAATATTGGGGCAAATGATGTTGCCAATAATGTTGGACCAGCTGTTGGTGCAAGGGCATTAACTATCGGTGGTGCTGTTATCATTGCATCTATATTTGAGGCGAGTGGAGCATTAATTGCGGGTGGAGATGTTGTTGGAACTATTAAGAAGGGAATTATCGACCCTGTAGCCTTTTCAGGTGACCCAATGATGTTTGTATATGCAATGGCGGCCTCACTCTTGGCGGCCGCACTATGGCTAACTCTGGCGACAGCATTTAAAGCTCCTGTCTCTACTACACACTCTATTGTTGGTGGTGTAATGGGGGCAGGGATTGCGGCTGGTGGTTTTGCGATTGTATCTTGGGGAACAATGGGTAAAATTGTAGCATCATGGATTATATCTCCTCTGCTTGGCGGACTTATCGCAGGTGGTTTTCTATATATTATTAAGTCACAAATTCTATATACAGAGGATAGACTCAAATCTGCTAAGAGAATTGTGCCTATTCTGGTCTCTATTATGGCATGGGCATTTTTAACCTATCTTACACTTAAAGGGTTTAAACATATATGGAGAGATGTTATAGAGTTTCTCCCTTTCCTTCCAGAGACAAAAAAACCGACTATCGGTGTTGCTGCATCTTTTGGATTGATTGGTGCAGTTATCACCTATATTATTGTTAAGCCTAAGATTGTCTCTAAGATTGAAAAGTTAGATAGTGATAGAGGTGCAATTAATACACTATTTACTATTCCACTCATCTTTGCGGCATCAATGTTGAGCTTTGCTCACGGTGCAAATGATGTTGCAAATGCTGTTGGTCCTCTCGCTGCTATCTATGATGCACTCTCAAATGCGACTATCTCTGCTAAGGCCTCCATTCCACTCTGGGTAATGGTTACGGGTGGTGTTGGTATATCTGTTGGATTATCTCTATTTGGTCCACGACTTATTAAAACAGTCGGTTCGGAGATTACAGAGCTTGACCCAATGAGAGCATTCTCAATTATGATGGCAGCTGCCATTACTGTAGTCATCGCCTCTCAACTTGGACTTCCCGTCTCATCTACACATATTGCCGTTGGTGGAGTATTTGGTGTCGGTTTCTTAAGAGAGTGGTTGGATAGAAAAGGGACAGATGAGATACATAAAGCACTTCAAGCACAACTTAAGGTGGTTGAGGAGTTTAAAAGAGAGCTAAAAAATATTGGCAATGACTATAAAAGAAAAGCTGAACTCTATGAGATTATTAAAGCAGAAAAGAAGAAGGCAAAGGCAATTAAGAAGGCACTTAAAGAGACCTATGTCAAACGGGGGATGGTCAATAGAATTGTAGCCGCATGGATTATTACTGTTCCTGTTGCCGGTATTATCTCTGCTATTATCTTCTTTATAATTAAGGGTATAGGGGCTTAGATTATCTCTAACTCTAAGTTAGAGGTGACTCTCTATCCAACCTTAAGCTAATGATTAAACCTATAAATAGGAGTAGAATGGTTAAAAGATATATAAGTTTATAACTTTGAAAACTTTTAAGTAAAAAACCACCGAGTAGAGGAAAAAAGAGACCAAATGAACTAATATTTGTCTGTATTGCAGTATAGATAGGTCGTTTCTCTTCGGGAGCTATCTCTATGATGAGATTCATTCCACTATTCTTAAAACCGTCGAGGGCAATACCATAGAGAAAAAATATAAGAGCATACATATTGGCATTGCTTGCAAAAAGTGCTATAGTGAATGAAGCTATCATAAAAAGAAAACTTAAAGAGAGCATCTTCTCATAATTGCTTATATGTCTCCATAATAGGGAACTACCCACAATACTTCCAACCATCTGCACCATTATAAAACTGCCTAAGAGCCAACCCGTTAGGGTAAGGGAGTTTTTTGCCTCTAAGATAATAAAAGGTATAGAGAGATAATAGGCAAAACTTAAAAAAATTGCTAAGGTTTGTTGCTGTAAACGGTTATCTTTTTTAAGAATTATAAAAACATTCCTTATAAAGAGTCTAAAATTTTTCTCTTTGGTTTGTATATTCTCTTTTAACGGTTCATCATTAATAGTTGCAAAGATAAAAAAACCGATACCCATAATAAAACTACTAATAATAAAGAGATAACCATAATTGAGAGGTGGCTCGAAATTGCTTAAAACATATCCTGCAACGCCTCCACTAATAATAGAGGCAAAAGAGCCTGCTACTTGGCGGTTTGCCATAGTTTTCCCACGATATTTTTTAGAAAAAAGTTTCGCCTGTAGCTCCTTAAAATATATTACTCCAAATCCGGCAGATAGGGAAAATCCCAAAAGTCCCAGACCGATAAAAACGAGTGTTAATATTTTATTTCTATCTCCAATAAAGAGAATAGTTAATCCTATAGTAAACCATGAGAGCCAACGAAAAAAAAAGACCTTTTTTAGATATGGTAAAACCTTTTTATAACTTTGTGCATAAAATGCCGCATAGAGTTGTGTAACTATAGCTCCTCCTCGTAATAGAGAAACAAAAAAGCCCACAATAATAACACTATTGCTAAAGTGTTCAATTATAAGTGGTAATACAGTTGAAGGCTCAGCTATAGTAATAGATAGAGATAGAAAAAAAGCATGAGCTACATTTTTATAATTATCTATTGGATTGTCTTGTTGTAGCAATGAATATACCTTACTCTTTTAGAGAAGATTATAACAAATAAACCATTAGAATTTCTGCTATAATTTCATCAATTTTTAATAGAAAAGAGTCTTTGAATGAGTTATGATATTATAGTAATAGGTGGTGGACATGCAGGTATTGAAGCGAGTTTGGCACCTGCCCGAATGGGATTTAAAACTTTAATGATTACTATACTTGTGGAGCAGATTGGGGCATCAAGTTGCAACCCTGCCATCGGTGGTTTAGCTAAGGGGCATTTGGTAAAGGAGATTGATGCTATCGGTGGAGAGATGGGGTTGGCTACTGATGCAACCGGTTTACAGTTTAGAATTTTAAATCAATCTAAGGGTCCTGCCGTGAGGGGTAGTAGAGCTCAAATTGATATGGATAGATATAGAATCTATATGCGTAATATCATATTAAATACCCCAAATTTAGATGTTAAGCAGGAGATTGTAACTTCACTCATAATAGATAATAATAGAGTTCTTGGGGTTGAGACACAACTTGGAAATAGGTATCTATCCTCTAAGGTTATTATCGCATCTGGAACCTTCTTAAATGGAGTTATACATATTGGAGAAAAGCAACAACAGGCGGGACGACAAGGGGAGTTTGCCTCCATCGACTTAGCAGAATACTTGAGGGGATTGGGTTTAGATATAGGGCGACTTAAAACGGGAACTTGTGCAAGAATAGAGGGTAACAGTATAGATTTCTCTGTTATGGAGGCTCAAAATGGAGATAGTAACCCAATACCATTCTCATTTAGAACCGATAGGGAGAGTTTTAATCCAGCTCAACTCCCATGTTATATCACATATACAAATGAGACCACACACAATATTATAGAGAGTAACTTCTATAGAGCTCCACTCTTTTCAGGACAGATAGAGGGAGTAGGACCACGATATTGCCCCAGCATAGAGGATAAGATAAATAGATTTAGGGATAGACCACGACATCAGATATTTGTAGAGCCTCAAACGAGAGAGGCAAATGAGTTCTATATTAATGGTATGAGTACATCTCTACCTACCGATGTGCAGTTGGATATGATACGCTCTGTTAAGGGGTTAGAGAATGCCAAAATTGTTCGATATGGATATGCCATTGAGTATGATTTTATCCAACCGACAGAGTTAAAACACACCTTAGAGCTAAAAAAGATAGACGGACTATATTGTGCAGGGCAGATAAATGGAACAACAGGATATGAGGAGGCGGCCGCACAAGGACTCATAGCAGGAATTAACGCCGGATTGGCAATTAGAGACGAAGAGCCTTTTATTTTGAGGAGAGATGAGGCATATATTGGAGTTTTAATAGATGATTTAGTCACAAAGGGGACAAAAGAGCCATATAGAATGTTTACGAGTCGCTCCGAGTATAGACTTCTCTTGAGAGAAGATAACGCAGATATTAGACTATATAGATACGGTAAAAGGTTTGGACTATTAGATAGTGGATATATTCAGAGAATAGAGAAGAAAGAGAGAGATATTAAAGAGGCTTTAGAGTATCTAAAGGAGAATTTCGCAACACCAACGAGAGAGTTTATAGAGCTACTCAATAGTATTGGTGAAGAGAAGATAAATGATAAGATATATCTGATAGATTTATTGGCTCGTTCATCTATGAGCAAGGAGAAACTTTTAACTCTAATTCCATCTTTTAAAAAGTATAGTAGTGAGATAATAGAGCAGATATTAATAGAGGCAAAATATAGCCGTTATATTGAGAAACAGAGATTGCAAGTTAAAAAGATGAGAGATATGTTACAGGTCCAAATCCCAAAAGGATTTGATTTTAGTAAGGTATCTGGACTGAGTAATGAGATAGTGGAGAAGCTTACTCAGATTAACCCCCCTACTCTATTTAATGCTTCAGAGATTTCAGGGGTAACCCCAGCCTCCTTAGAGATTTTACATATATACATTAAAATGGCTCAAAAAGCAAAATAGGAGTTGTAGCTATTTCTTTAGCCACTTCTCTCTTAATTTTTGATGGAAACTACTCTCAATTCCATCTGCCTCCCTAAGTTTTAAAAGAGTTCTATCAACGGGTTCTCTTAAAGGACTTCCACTCGGAAAGACTATACCATAATTTTGAGGATTAAATGTAAATGGTAATACCGCTAAGATTTTTCTCTTCGCCTCTTTATTTATCTTATTTGATAGATATATAAGTCTTGGACCATCATGAACTAAAGCTTGAACTTTACCCTTTATAAGAAGTTTAATCCCCTCATCTAAACTTTTAACAGGGATAACATTTGCTCCAATCTTCTCTATATATTTTCTCGGTGCATCAGTAGCCACTGCGGCTATATATTTACCTGCCAAATCTCTTTCAGAGTGAATAGAGCCACCTATAGTTTGAGCTGTAAGTGCCGCTGTTACAATAGCAGTTAAGATACTAATAGCTATAATTCCTACAATGTGCCAAAATAGGTCGATAATTCGAGCTAAACCTTTGCTATGGGGTGTCTCCCAAGTTACTAACATGGTCACTCCCCACCAAAAGGCATCTCTAATTCCAACAGAGTATCGCTTATCAAATAGGTCTGAATTGGGATTTTCTCTATCTACATACCATCTAAGATGAATTGTAATAAATAGAAATAGAAAAAATATTATCATACTCTTGAGAGTTATCATCTTATTTATCTCTTTTGCCATAATAGATAGGACACTTGATGAGGCGTTCTGAGCATTTATCATAACTTGAAGTCCGAGTTCATACATAGAGGTAGAGAAATCTATAACCTTCTCTCTATCTGATGTTATAGTTATAGCTGAAATTCCCACATCAATCTTATTATCTTTTGCAGCATCTATTAAATCTGTTGTTGAGTTGAAATATACAAATTTTGTCTTAAAACCCAAATCGTGGGCAATCCTATTCCACAAATCAATACTAAAACCTATCGGTTTTCTCTTCTCAATAGAGACATTTTTATCATACATAACCCAAGGTTCAGAATATTTAATTCCCACCTTTAACTCTTGACTATAAATTGGATTGGTAACCAAAAATATAACTATTAAAATGATATATCGCATTTTCTCTCCTACTCTTTAATTAAGAAGAGATTATACTTAATATTTGATATATTTAATAGTTAAACCAATTTAATAGTTAAATTATGAATATATATGTCACAAATAGTAAAATTACTATTCAATATCTTTCAACTCTTTTCTGAGTGCCTCAATGGTCTCTTTTGGAATTTTCCATGAGTATCTCTTTATAATCTCACGAATAACAAATCGTTGAGTAAATCTACTATCCAAACTATTAATATGTTTTTTTAAAAGTTGTGCAATCTCATAATAGCTTTTGGCTTTGGGATACCTTCTATTCAAAATAAAAAAAATATTCATAGAAGTTCGATAATCTCTATTGATTAATGCTTGAAATGCTTTTGTTTCCAATTGGCTCTGTGACATTTCACTATATATAGGAGGCTTTTTTAAAATGGGAGACGATTTATTAATTCCTAAAAAAACTGCAATAGCTGTGGCTATAGATACTACCAGAAGTAGAATATATCCTTTTATTGATGATTTCGATTTGGCATTTTTTCCAATTATGGTTTTTGCCTCTCTCTCCAATAACTCGTGAGGCATATCTTTCCAAACCTCTCTTAGATAGGAGATATCAATGGCATAAGCGATACTTGAACCCTCTTTATTTGAAATTATACCGATAACTTTACCTGAATTTTTACATATAACCGGTGAGCCACTATTTCCCCTATCAAAATTGAAACCATCTTTCGCCTTAATTTTACGAACTCTATAGAAGAGTTCATTTTTTTTAGAGTGAAGTTCAATCGATTCCCTATAAAGTGTAGCATTAATATATTTTTTTTGAGTAAATTTTTGATTAAAAGTGCTAAATCCAATTACTTTAACATCTGAACTATTGCACTCACCTATCTGTAAAGTTAGAGGAGATAGATTTAATCTTGAGACATATAGTATTGCCATATCTATAAAGGAACCTTCAGCGACCACCTTTGCTAAAACATTTTCCACTATAGGTATTTTAACATCATCTACAACATGTGCACAAGTTAATATATAGACCCCTTTTTCATCATTACAGATAACAAAACCTGTTCCGAAACTATTATTGACAATACTCTCAATGGCGACAATACTACTGCTCATTTTCCAACTCCTTTTAATTCATAATATTCAACTTCATCTATTATAACATAATCAGAAGTTAAATTTTATTTCATAAAAAGAGTTTTATGAAATTATTGACTTCAATTCAGAAATTAAAATAGTTATTTATTAATT
>JALWZK010000249.1 GCA_027002665.1 Campylobacteraceae bacterium
ATATTAAATATATTAAATGGGATAACAGTTTATGAAGATGGTGAAGATGGGAAAGCTAATGATTGGAGAGTTCAAGGAGATGGCGAGGAGGCAAAAAATATATATAGCCCCTCTCTTGATAGTAGAGTTATTAGATTAGAGGGGAGAGGTGGACCTTGGATATTAGGGGCAGTCTCTGGACATCTATCTTGGAACAATCGAAAAGAGAAATTTATATCTTGGAAAATGGTAATGGGGAGTAGATATACTGTATATATTCCAGTCACAACTAAAAATGGAATTAGATACCTATTCTATAATGACCTACCAAAGAGAATTTTAAGACATGGAATGAAGGGAGGGATATTGCATGGCTTAGGTGGATATGGACATAGTGAATATAAAAATGTATGGCGAACATATACAAGAGACTTAGAGGCAGATTTAAAAGATTCGGAACCGGATAATGAGTTAATATCGGTTAATGGATTTATATATAGTGGGGCTGATGTCTCCTTAGATGATATTTTACTATATAATCCAAAAGAGAAGATTTATGAAGATGGGACAACCCCCGATAGATGGATAGTTTCAGATAATACCCCTTCGGGTGCCACTATTAAATCTATTGATGACCCACAAGGGGAGCATGTTCAGGGAAAAGTTATAGAGTTTAGGGGTTCAGGCTTAAATAATGCCTATAGATTAAATTTTAGTAACTCTGAAGATAGTATTATTCAGTGGAAAAGTAGATTTTATGAGAACTACTCTGTATCTTTAATAGTTCAGACACAAAAAGGGGAAAGAGAGTTACTATATACAAATAGTAATCGCTATAGACCAAGTGGAGGATTGAAAAATAATGGCTATACAATATGGCATGAGATGGGTGGTCGCTCCCTAATTGGGCAAAATGGTTGGGAGCAGAGAAGAGATTTTGGAGCTGTAAATGACTTTTGGCAAACTGTTACAAGAGATTTAAATCAAGATATAAAAGATTTTGAGCCAGATAATAGATATATATCCATAAGCTCATTTGAGCTTAGGGGAAGTGGATTGATTGACGATATAAAGATGTTATCAAGACCTGTAATTATTGACCCCAGACAGGATATTATATATGAAAATGGAGAGAATGGAATATCAAAGTGGCACATCTATGATAATGAACCAGCTGGAGCTACTATCTCCGCAGTTATAGATAATATAAAAGGGAGTGTTATTCAATTTAGTGGTAACGGTTTTGAGAATGGATATGAGATTGGAGCAAGAAGAGGTGATGGCAAATGGAACAATGTAAACCATAAGGCGATTAGCTTTACTATAAATTTTAGTGAATATTACACTATATATGTAGCAGTTGATACGACCAATGGGGTTAGATATTTAACCTATGAGCCGAGAGATAGTGATAGAGGAGTTATAAATAGATACATTAGATTTGGAATTGGAGCTAATACAACTGACGGCACTTGGAGAACTATTAGTAGAAATCTTCAAGATGATTTACATAAGTTTGAGCCTGAAAGTGATATTCTCTCCATTAATGCCCTCTTGGTAAGAGGGAGTGGGAAGATAGATGATATAAAAACTATGTTAGAGTATAAATCGACCCTATATGAAGATGCAGAAGATGGAAAAACAGATGGGTGGAGTATATTCTCAAATGAGTCAAATAGTGCCACAATAACAAATATATATGATGAAGATAGAGGTAGTAGAGTAATATCCCTACATGGTGTTGGCAAGGGTGATGGGTATAAGTTTAGCTCAACTCCATGGAACAACCATATAAATAAGAGCCTAAAATGGAGTATGAGATATGGGGAAGATTTTACAGTATATATATCTGTCAAGACAAAAAAAGGCAGAAGATATTTAACATATACCCCAATAGATACCAATAGAGGTCTAAAAGGCTCCTATATTCGCATTGGCTTGGGTTCAGATACTACAGATAACTTATGGCATACATTTACACGAGATTTAAATATGGATATTAAAAGTGTAGAGCCGGATAATGAGTTTATTGCAATTGATAGTTTTAGAATTAGAGGAACAGGGCTTATAGATGATATAGAGGCGTTCTAAGAGGGGTAATTATGAGTGAAAATCTGGTTGGTGATAATATAGTTACAAAAAATGCAGGTTGGAAATTTTCAGGTAAAATGGTAGAGGATTTTGAGGAGCATGTAGCAAAATCTGTTCCCCTCTACTATGAGGGGCATGATATTATCTTAAAGATAAGCGACTACTTTGTAAAAGATGACTCTATATGTTATGAGATTGGAACATCAACAGGTATTCTCTCTTATAAGTTGGCAGATAGATTTAAAGATAGAGATGCAAAATTTATCGGTATAGATATAGAAGAGGATATGATAGATACTGCTAAGAAGAGATATAAGTTGGAGAATCTGAAATTTATCTGTGATGATATATTGGAGTTTCACTTTGAACCATCTGACTTTATAACCTCCTATTATGTAGTTCAATTTATCCGTCCAAGTCAGAGACAACTTCTTATAGATAAAATCTATAGTAGTCTAAATTGGGGTGGTGCATTTATATATTTTGAGAAGGTTAGAGCTCCCGATGCCAGATTTCAAGATATTATGACAGGAGTCTATAATGAGTATAAGTTAGAGCAGGGTTATACTCCTGAAGAGATTATACAGAAATCGAGAAGCCTAAAAGGTGTATTGGAGCCATTTTCAACTCAAGGCAATATAGATATGTTAAAGAGAGCAGGTTTTATTGATATTATGAGCATTGCCAAGTTTGGGCCTTTTGAGGGTATTTTGGCAATTAAGTGATGAAAAGTCTAATATATACAGTAAAGTGGTTAATTAAACGACCACTTTTTCTAAATAGAGAACTAAAAAATCTATATCAGAAGATTGTATATCAACCACAATCCCAATTTCTATTAAGTAGTTATGCCCCTGCAATATGCCCTTTAGAGTCTATTAAGTTTTATAGTTTTATTGGAAGAGTAGGATTTGCATTTAAGGAGTTTATAGCACTGATATCTAATGAGCTCCTATTTAAGAAAAGTATCCTATTAGATGGGTTTGATAATATAGATTTAAAAGAGATATATAATAGAGGAGGAGATAACACTCCCCACCCTAAACCCCCTTTGGTGGAGTTAGAGAAGAGTAGAGAGATAGATAATGAGATATTTTTAACTATTGAAAAGTCATATTCCCTAGGAGATAGTAGAGATCCTGATAGATTTGATAGAGCATCTTGGTGGGAAGAGATGAGTAAAAGATTTAAAGCCGAACTCTTTAATGGAGATGGAGAAATAAATAGAGAGTATCTAATTAACTTTAGAGGCATAAAAGAGCTACCTGCAAATATTGTAAAAGACCAATTTCTGGTAGTAAATAGAGACTTTGGATACTATATCTCCTATCTAAAAGCTATAGATTTAGTTTTAGAGTATCATAGACACGCAAAAGTTGTAAAAAAAGAGATACTATTTTCTCTATCAGAGAGTTATGCAGGAAATAATCTTGCAGTTCACTATAGAGGTCTTAGATTGAGTATCCGACTTCTATTTCACTCCATTATGGTAGATAATATATTAACCAATATATCGTTTAATGGTAGAGTTACTATATGGGAGATAGGTGCAGGTTATGGAGGATTAAGTAGGATTTTAAAGAGCTATATCCCTAATAGTTGCTATATTATATTGGATTTACCAGAGACTTTAATTTACGCTTCATACTTTATCGCCTATAATTTTCCAGATAAGCAGATTGCATATCTTAGTGATATTATAGATAGATTGGATAGCTTTAATGAGTTAATAGATGAGTATGACTTTATACTTATTCCACCTTGGGTTAGCAGATATATTCCAGATAGCAGTATAGATTTAGTTATAGACACCTACTCCTTGGGAGAGATGTCAAAACAATATGCAAAATACTACTTGGAGCATATAGATAGAACTCTAAGGGTAGGAGGCTACTTCTACTCTATCAATAGAAGATTTAAGAGAGAAGATAATAAATTGGGCTTTTATGAGTGGAGATTTAATAGTGAATTTACAACTATACTATATGAGTATAGTAAATATATCCACCCTCAATGGT
>JALWZK010000250.1 GCA_027002665.1 Campylobacteraceae bacterium
TATTAGAAGAGATTAAATGGTTAGTAAATAGATAACTTTTTTATTCTGAGTTTAGCTTTTCCAAAACTAATCTCACTACCTCTCTATCATCGAAATGAATTTTTTTACCCTTAATCTCCATATAATCCTCATCGCCTTTACCCAGAATCATTAAAACTTCATTATTTTGTAAACTCTTCAATGCCTCCTCTATCGCAAAGGCTCTATCCACCATAGCTCGAACATTTGATTGATTTTTTATACCCGATAATATATCTTTAATTATCTGCTCCGGCTCTTCATTTCTTGGGTTATCACTCGTTACAAAGATTCTCTTAGCGAACTTAGAGGCTACTGCACCCATTCTGGGTCTCTTGGTTCTATCTCTATCTCCTCCTGCACCAAATACTACCACAATATCTCTATCTTTCATACTATCTAATACTTTAAGCATACCATCATCTGTATGTGCAAAATCTACAATTACCAATGGGGTTGTGCTTACAACCTCCATTCTACCTGCGACCCCTGCAAAGTTGGGAACGACATCACACACCTCTTGAAGTTTTTTACCTGTTAAGATGACAGTTGCACTAATAGATGCCATTAGATTAAATAGATTAAATAGTCCCACCATAGGTGAACTAAATGATGCCTCTTCTCTCAGATGTCTAATATTTGCTATAATTCCATCTTTTAGAGAGAAGGCTTGAACTTTAAATGTTGCAGGTTCATCAACTCCATAACTTTGAGCATTTTTGGGGTTATATGTAATATTTTTTATATCATCTTTATTTAGAAGCTTAGGGGATTCATCTGCAAAGAAACGACTCTTAACTGCTCTATACTCTTCAACTGTTTTATGGTAATCTAAATGGTCAGAGGTGACATTTGTATGGACCTTTAGAGCAAACTTTAACCCCTCTATTCTATTCTGGTCAATGGCGTGAGAACTCACCTCCATAATGAAATATTCACACCCATTCTCTTGTGCCAATCTTATATGATTTAGAGTCTCCAATATGG
Source organism: Campylobacteraceae bacterium (assembly GCA_027002665.1). Taxonomy (GTDB): domain Bacteria; phylum Campylobacterota; class Campylobacteria; order Campylobacterales; family Sulfurovaceae; genus UBA1140. The sequence continues at coordinate 1,006 of JALWZK010000250.1, forward strand.
AGGGGGTAGTCATTATCTTCCCCTCCAATCTCTGCTCATTAGCAAAAAATCCTCTTGTCCCTTGAAGTGCAACTTTTTTCCCCAAGTCTAATAGAAAAGAGTATATCGCAGCTGTAACGGTCGTCTTTCCATTGGTGCCTGTTACCCCAACCACCTTGATAGTATCTATTCCCCATTTTTTTATTAACTCTTCTGGAGTAATAAAATCTGGTCTATTTTCCAACTTTTCAAAATATTTCTGATTTTGAGCTGTTAATAGAAATTTAGTATCCTTAGAAATCTCTGAACTATTATCTGTTAAATATCTATAACCATCTAAATTGTAATCTACTTTCACTTACTCCTCTTTGTCTTTTTTATATCTATCTAATTCATGGTAGAGGTTATATATATCTTGACTCTTCTCAAAAGAGTCACTCATTGAGTCTAAAAACTGCTCTGCTAAACCATATTGACCTCTTTTCATAAGCTCTCTAATAAACTCTATATACTCATCTTTACTCTTGAGGATAACTTTTGTAGAGAATATTACATCTTCAAATGCCCTACTAAAACTACCTCTCTTCTCTACAAACTTTAAAAAATCTTTATAACTTATACCATCTTGATAATCTATCTTATCCTCATCTGGAGCTAGAAGTTTACCTATCTGGTCTTTTGTTATATCAAGTGTATTTATAAGGTTTGTCATAACCTCTGTAGCATTCTCTTTCTGTTCCCTTTTTATAATTTGATAGTAATCATATAGAGCTTGAGCCTCGTCGTCACTCTCCATTCCAATATCGCAAAGAAAAGCACCTATCTTAGCTTCACTATGAGTTGGATTCTCTTTTAATAGCAATCCATAAGTTGTTAATGCACTTCTATATTTTCCAAGTGAAAACTGCTCTTCAGCCCTACTTAATAGTTTATTGATATTTGCTTTTCTCATGATTCTATCCTAATTGTTCTAATTTATCCTCCCATCCATGAGGAACATTTATTACAGTTATATCCGGATGAATTAGTGCTTTCATCTCTTTCTCAATACCAAATTTAATAGTCATTCCGGAACTACCACAACCAACACATGCACCTTGAAGTTGAACATATACAACTCCATCTCTAATATCTATCAATTTTATATCACCCCCGTCCTGCTTTATCCAAACGGAGGCTTTATCTATAATATCCCTTACAATAGAGGCTAAATCTTCATCTGTAAATGGAAGCACAAACTTCTCCTTTATTTTGTTTTATTTATATTTATACATAATAATTTTTAGTTTGTCAAGAGAGTATCGCTACTTTATTGACTATAAATTGTCTATATATAAAATTTTTCTCAACCTTTCAATAATATCTAAACCTTTTATTATTAAAATATACTATATTAAGAGAATAGGGTATAGATGATTAGGAAAATCTTTAAAACAAAAAATAGACATGAGAAAATAGAGCAGTTTATAAAAAAATATAAAATACCTCGCCAATATCTATCTGTTAATAGAAAATCTATAACAAGAGGTATCTTTATCGGTCTCTTTTGGGGTTTTATCCCTATGCCTATGCAGATGTTAGCTGTTGTCGCAATGACACCATTTTTTAGATTTAATGTCCCAATCGCTATCTCTATGGTTTGGTTGAGTAATCCTATAACCATGCCTTTTATGTATTATATGGAATATCAAACGGGTAACTTCATACTTGGCAGAGAGGGTTTAGAGAATATCCAATTGACATTGGATTGGTTTAGTGACAATTGGGACAAAATTATTGTCCCACTATATGTAGGCACTATACCCTACTCTACTATTGTATCGGCACTAATTGCATATACTATTAATCTACTATGGATACTCTCTGTAAAAAGAGCAAAACTGCATAAATTAAAAAATAGATTATAATTTATATAATTTAATACCAAGAGTTGCCTCTTTTTTCTTTGGTTTTAATAGAAAAAGTATCGATATGGCAATTCCTAATCCTGCAATAAGCTTAATACCCATTTTTAACTCCTATTAGTCTATATTGTTTCTATTTTGTATTAATACCCCCTTAATTTTTTTACTTAATACTCGATATTATATTGAATAAATTTTTAAGAATAAATTAAATCATAACTATTTATCATAAAATAAAGTAAAAAATAAAATTTTTTAATTACCAATCTTCATCTTCTGTAACATATATACCATCTACACCAATAAATGCTTGATGGACTCTATCAAACTCGCCATCTTCTAAGGCTGTTGCCAATTTACTAAGACTTCTCTCTCCAAGATATTTTTTAGCCTTATTTAAATCATAGTAGTAACGAAGTGTATTTATCTTTTTACCATTAAACCAGCTTGAGACCAATATATAATCTTTTTTAATATCCTCTATTTTTGAAAATGCACCATTTAAGGAGAAGGTATCTGCAAACATATATAATCTTCCATTTTCTACAAGATATTTAGCCTCTTTCATATTCATATTTCCTACTATAGGTTGATATTTCACCATAAAATTGCCAAAACTAACTTTTATTAATAGGTTAGTGGCAGTATCGTTTGATTTATATGTAAGATAGTAGTGTTTTCCACTTAACATTTTCTTGTTGAAGTTAATAGTTTTTTTTCTGACAATCTCCCTATGTTGAATAGATTTAATAGGTTTAACCCTCGCTTCCTGTATAGTTGGTAACTCTTTTACCGTAGTAGCATAAGATATAGTTGAATTTGGAGTTACTACAGGATACCCATTTTTAAATCTATGTGTATAGTCGCGGATTATTCTATATTTAAAAATGTATGGTGAACTCTCTATTCTGGCATCTGGAAAATATCTTCTATACTTAGGAAGAATCCTTTTAAGAGCATAAAATTTTGATGTGCGATAGGCAAATGGAACAAACCAACCATCCGGTGAATAGACTATAATTACATGGGAACGCATACTATATGGTAGTCTATTTATACTTCTCTCCAGAACTCTAAATTGTCTAAAACTTCCAAATTTAATGTAGTATAGTTTTTGAGCATATATAATATTAATTAAAATTGTAATAGATAGTATAACTTTTATCAATCTTAAATCCCTTTTTAGATACCATTATAA
>JALWZK010000251.1 GCA_027002665.1 Campylobacteraceae bacterium
TATTTATTTTTATTGTAATTTTTGCATTGTTTTTTTACTCTATATGTCAATATGTCATAGTCTCTCTCCTCTATCTATCTCTTGTTTCAATAACTCATTAGCTTTAGAGTAAAAAACTAAATCTATAGGTAAATCCAAATCTTTTAAAATAAGGTATCTTCATCTACTACTCTCTTGACTCTCTTTAGAACTTACTAACTCCACAAACCCAACCCCTTTCATAGCATTACTCCCCATACCTGTATCGAGTATCATTCTAAGCATATCTTCGTCGGCTTCTATCTCATAGACTCCATACCACGCTTTTATAACCCCTTTGGAGTAGTAGAAAATCTTTGCATGAGGCTTTTGGTCTATTACTCTTATTTTTAACTCTCCTTGATATTTTTTGCCAAATAGAGCCTCATACTTTTCTATGGTATTTCTATGGATAATCTCTTGAAACTTTGCACTTTTGGGTTCAAGATATATCTTTCTTTTACTATTATTTCTATCTTTGATATGAATAGAAACAAATCCGCCTACTCTCATGGGTGATTTAATTCTGCTATTTCTCTCAATAATAGAAATAACTGTGCGAGTTAGATTTATCTCTCCTAATTTTAGAGAGTTCTTCAAAATATATTGTGCTAACTGCTTCTCATTTTCTGGGTTTAAAGCAACATATTTAGCCCGTATCTCATTACCTCTATAGGCAACTTTAAAATTCATAGATTTAAAAACTTTTCCGTTGGGGTGTCTGTAACCCTCATGCTCTCTATCATCTAATGCCGTATAGATGTAAGACTGAAAAAGCTTCGATAGCACCTTTTTTATTGGTAAATTGTCTGTTGGTAATTCGGTTTTTATACTTAACATGGAGGAATTATAGCATTAAATTATGACAATATGTCTCTTTTTTGAGGGATTTTTGTTTTTTGATTTATTATCATTATATAGGAAGATAGCCACAAAAAGCTACCCCCTATAAATTAATTCTATGATGGCTCTGGCTCTAATAGACTTCTATAGAACTCTTTAGAGAGGGTATCATCAGGTGGTAATCCATGCTCTCTCTTATACTCTATAATCGCCTGTTTTAGTTGGTCATTCATTAATCTTGTCACTTTAACATTCTTTCCGTGTAACATGAGTAGATAACTGACCTGCTCTATCTTCTTATTTAAAGGCTCATGTAGGAATTGGTGCATTAAATTATTTAATACATTTCTATCTACCTTTCCACCTTTCATAAGTAACCAATATGGGAAATTACCCAATTTACCCAAAACTTCAGCGACACTAAGTTCAACAAGAGCTGTAATAGATGCGTGAATACCTTGAGATTTTGTAATAGCATTATTAAATCCAAATCCACTACCGAGGATTGAGAATGCAAACTCATTTGCACTACTCTTCTTCTCAATTACAACTCTATTCGATGTCGATTTTAGTGGTATATAGTTTCCTGTGTGCATATCGGATGGAATTAAGCTTATTGCAAGATGAATAGTTTGATTTTCACTATCGATAGAGCCGTCTGAATCCCATCTATGGTGTCCTCTACCAACTGTCCCTGTTCCAGCAGCATTTATTCCACTATCCTTAGAGCTAACAACATCAAACTCCGTAATCGCTCCATTAATTACGAAAGTTTGTCTCTTTGCATTTTCACTCGCTTCAAGATTAAAAATCGGAATTACGAAATCTCCTATCTTTGTAAAAGTTGTATTTACAATTGTGGTAATATCTGCTGGTAATTTACCTCTTGCGCCTGTTTTATTCTCTATTGTGTTTACAAAGATATTCATAGGCTCATTTCTAAAAATTCTTACCATATCATTAATTTGAGGTAAAATAGATGAGTATATTGAATTCTGCTCCATGACGGTTGAACCCGCCTTCTCCACCTCTGGACTATCTGTTGCACAACCTCCCAATATCAGGAAACTTACCGCCACTATTGATAATTTTACTATTTTTTTCATGCTTCAATCTCCTACTCTACTACAAACTCAAGCACACCAATATTTACATTGGCATTACTATTACTACTACCTGAATCCAGACTCATACTTATACCCTTAGTCTTAGCTATACTTGTCTGAAGACTCTGTCCACCCAATATATTTTTAAGATGAGTTTGATTTATATTTCTAATATCTAATATAGGCTCCTTAGTTAAAAGTGCATATACAACTGTTTTATCCTCTTTACAACCTTTACAATCTTTTGTTGCATTTATTACCATTGTCCCAAAATCATCTGGGAATATATACTTTCCGCTTATCTCAGTTAAAGGGGATTTTGGATTTGGATATAATACTCCAACCTCTCCATTACTATCACTATATACAACATATAGATAACCCTCTGCCCCCCTCGTATCGATAATAAATTTTATAGGTTGCCCCTCTTTAAATCTATGAGGACCTTTTATAGCTAATGTTGTAATCCCTCCACTATTTAACTGTGATAGAGTGATGCCAGATGGCTTAGGTGGAGCTACTCTTACCGGCTTATTGATTTTTACCTGCTTTTGTGGCTTAGGTGCAGGTGGTTTATTATTATATGAACAACCCATAGCAAAGATTGCTGTTGCAACTATGATAGATACTTGATAGAACTGTTTAATTTTCATTACTATTCTCCTTAAAATATTAATTTTAATTATAGCATAAATAAATGTCATAAAGATGTCATTTTACAATAAATTCATATTTTCCCAATTGAGGCTTAAAGTAGGTTTTAGTTTGAGGAATAACTTTTAACCTTACAGCCCTACTCATAACTTTAGACTCATCTGAGTTTTTCGGAAAACTCATTAAATCTCCACTTCTAATCTTGCCTACATCTGCAATCGCCTCTGATGATAGAAGAGTATAAATTGTAGTTTTCTCTTCGCTACACCCTTTGCAACTCTTATATGCCTCCAATTCAAATTTACCATTGGCTAAATCGTCTGGAAAATTATATCTTCCACTTATCTCTTTATTGGTTACAAATCTATTTGGATATAGTATAGTTACATCATTCCCATCGATATAAAATATAGTCAAATATCCTCTATCCCCCTGAGTATCAATAGTAAATCTTACAGCTTCGCCCACTCTATAGACATCTTTAGCACCTTTAATATACATCTCCTTAAATTTTCCACTTCTCACCAATTCATCTAAGGTATCTTGTAGTGATGAGCTTTCCGTTTGAGTTACCTTTTGAGGAGGAGTAGCTTTGGTTGTTGTTGCACTTAAAAAGTCATTTAGGGATTTACTCTGAAACTCTGGATTTGAGTAGCTAATGTTTGGGTGGTGTGGAATGCTCTTTGTCTCTTTTGCATACTCAATTACATCATTGGTCAATTCACTCTTTATACTACTTAGAGGTTTATTAATATCTCCACTTGTAAATGTTTTATATAGTGCATTTGTAAATAGACTCCCTGTTGGTGTCGCCAATGACTCTTCATTGTCCTGTGCCGCAGAAAATACAATATAATCACTACCTCTAATTATATCCTTAGAGGTAGAACCACCACTAATAGATATTCCCCTCATCTTAGATGAGGTTGGATATGTCTTTGTTACATCATCTGGAGAGATACTTTTTGCCTTAACTCCATTTTTATTAATTGCTCTAAATGCTGTTCCACTATGACATGAGTCTAAAAATATTAACTTTTTCGCCTTTATGGCATTAAACTTCTCATATAGTGTATCATCAAGTAGATGCTCATTCTCTACACCATTACTTAAAACTAGAGTCTCATCTTGTCCATCTGCCTCATCTCCATTCTCATCCGGTTTATGTGAGCCATGTCCACTATAATAGAATGCAAAATAGTCATTTGGACCCAATCTCTTAGCATAATCATCGAGATAATTGACTATCTTCATAGCTTGAGAATCATATAGGGTCGTAACTTTAAATCCCCAACTCTCAAAGAGTCTCTTCATTTTAGTTGTATCTCTCTCTATACCATCTAAATCATTTCTAATACCCGGTGCATAATCACTAATACCAATAATTAATGCCTCCTTTTTAATATCAGTTGCTACATCTTTAGATGAGGCAATGCCACTATTAATAGATAACCCTTTAGAT
>JALWZK010000252.1 GCA_027002665.1 Campylobacteraceae bacterium
ATTTATGGGTAATATAGAAAAGCGAGAGAGTTTTTATAAACTTTTATCAAAAATTTTTATATCTGAAATAGATGAAGATAGTTTGAAGAGGATAGAAAATTCAAAGGAGTTTAAACTTCTGTTTCCAGAGTATAGTAGATGGGAAGAGAGAACTAAAAAGAGCAGATATAAACTTATACATGAAGTCTTAAATGTTGATTATACGGATATTGCTATTATGCATCTCATACCTTATGAGAGTTTTTATGTAAGAGAAGATGCTATGATAGAGAGTGGTGGAGCGAATCCCGTAACGCAAATATATAATGAGTATGGTTATAGAGTAAATCTTGATAAAGCAAGAGCAGTAAGTGGGGACCACTTAGGAATAGAGCTGGGATTTATGGCACTTTTAATAGAGATGCAAAAAGAGGCTTTTAGGGAAAATAAGAGTGAACGAGCAGAGTTTTTCAAAAAGGAGCAGTTAAGATTTTTAAAAGAACATATTTTACAATTTGCTCCAATGTATCTTATAAATATAGCTGAACAGGCAAGAACCCCTTTTTATAAAGATAGTGCAAAGTTAGCAATAGAGTTTTTATTAGAAGATTTAGAGTATCTATCGAATAATGAATAAGCTAAGATTAATTGAAGGAAATTGTATAAGATATTACTCAAAATTTAGCTCTTGTAAACTTTGTGAGAATATCTGTCCAACCAGAGCTATAGAGTGCAAAGTATCTAAAGTGGAGATATATCAAGATGATTGTATCAGTTGTGGAGCCTGTGTAGGAGTCTGTCCAAATGAGGCATTGGAATTGACAAATTTCAATGTTATAGATTTCTTCTTTGATTTTTTAAAGTCTGATGCAGATGTCATTAGTTGTAAGACAGATTTTGTATGTCTATCCGGATTGAATGTAGAGTATCTTATTGCACTCGGTTTAGTAAAAAAGGCTCTAACATTAGATATTGGATATTGTAGTGAGTGTAATATCAAAGAGAGCTGTTTTCCTCAAATAGATAAAAATATTGCAGAGGCAAATAGAGTTTTAAAAAGTTTAGGTTTTAGAGAGATAAAGGTTGAAAATCTGAAAGCTAAAAGAGATAAACAACCGAGTAGGAGAGAGTTTTTCAATATATTTTCAGTAAAAAATATAGCAAGGAGAAAGAGAAATTTTGAAGAGAGCTTAGAAGAGAGTGGACAAATAGATAGTGAGGTTGCAAAAAAAATAAGGGAGAAGAAATTACCAAACAAAAGAAAGATACTACTCACCATTTTAAATAAAATAGATAAGAGTAAAATTCAAAACTATGAACTATTTTCGGCAGATGAGATAAGCTTTACATCTTCTAAATATATTGATGATAGTTGCGATAACTGCTCAATCTGTTATAGAGTTTGTCCAACTTCAGCACTGAGTTCAGATATTAAATTTTCAAAGATTTACTTTGATGATTTGATGTGTATTAAGTGTAAACTCTGTCACGATGTGTGTGAAAAGGGGAGTATAGATTTGGTTAATTTTGATACGAGAGAATTTTTTGAATCTACTCAAAAAGAGTTAATAAGTTTTGATATAATCAGATGTAATGAATGTGGTATATTTTTCACTTACAAGGGTGGTGAAAAGATATGCCAAAGATGTAAACAAGAAGAGGAAGGAGCATTAGAATTATGGGGATTGAATTAAATCCAAGTCAAATACATGGCAAAAAGATTATTAGTGTAGCAGGTGAAGATATATTTGGGAAACCTATTATTAGCGTAGTTAATAATGAGTTGAATGATAAGGGATACTTAGTAATAGGAATAAATATTAAGGAGGAGAATTTTGACTTTTTTATCTCAAATCTTGCCGATTCAAAGGTAGAGACAACAATATTTCTGCCAGAATTTCAAAGAAAAGTAGCCAAATTTTTTAAAAGAGATGGTTATGCACTCTGTGGATATAAGAAAAATGGAGATTTTGTTGTAGTTACGGAGGATAAGGAAAAATATTTTGATGATAGAGAGTTAATAGATATTATAAGAGAGGTGGAGGGGATAAAATAATGCAATTTGATTATGAAGATATAAGAAAAGAGTTTGAAAATTTTAAAGAGCAGTGTAATATCCCTTTTGGAAGTGCAGAAGAGGAGGAGGAAGTTGCAGATTATACGGAAGATGATAAAAGTTTTATAGCAGAAGTTAGAAAGTTAATAATTCCTCCTGCAAAGTGTGGAGTATATCTCTCAAGATTGGATATTAAAGTAATAGGTTTAAAACTTGGTGAAGATGTTCAAATCAGAGAGAGAAAGAGAATGATAAGAGATATTATGAGGTCAATTACATCAAAAGAGAAGTTAAAAAGATTTTTTGACATACTAAAAGATGAGGTGGACAGTAAAACCAGAATCTATGATGAGCTAATATCTCAATATCCTGTAAGTAGAGAGATATTTGAAGATAAAAAAGAGAAAGCGGAGAGATTTAAAGCAAAACTCGATAAGATATTGAGTGAGGTGGAGGAAGAGATATAGTTTATATTAATATATAAACTTTAAACCTCCATAAAATCCATTATTGAATACATAATTTTTATCGAAATAGTAGCCTGTAACAATATTTCTATATCCGGCATATATCTTAACATTTTGTATTATCTCAATATCTCCAGATACTCTAAATTCACTATAACTATCAGAGTCCCCAAATGCTAATGCACCCGGAGCATAGAGTATCTTACCCTCTACGGATATTGGAGGAATATTAAACATTAAAGGGGGAAATTTATAATGGACTATACCCATAAGTGGAGTTGCCGAAAACCACTTATCAATACCTTTTTTCTCATCTTCTGCCTTACTTAAGATAAATTTTACACCGAATGTAAGCTCTACGCCATCAACCCCCTCAAGTCTATTTGTTGCCCCGATACCAGCACCGAATAGTTTTGAATTTTTTATATCATTATCAATATTAATAAAGTTAAAATCTCCCAAAAGTATGGTGCTGCTATTCTGCATAATGGCAAGGTTTCTCGAATCGAGCGTTCCCTCTATCTCTAAATCATTCTTATTTACATTTATACCTGCACCACTTTGAGCATATACCACTCCACATAAGATTAATAGACTTATTACTATATTTTTTAACATTTTAATACCTCTCCTTATTGTTTAAGTTAATTATAGCATAAATTATTTAATCCAATATCGGATAATCTTATCTAATGACTCTTTTAGATATTTTGCATTATCTTTATCACTATACTCTTTAAAGTTTGCAATATATCCTCTATCAACTATACCATTGGCTGTATGGGATATATAGTTATTGTAGTCCTCTTCCACTTTCGATTTATCTATTTTAGTATCCAATATCTCCTTTAGAGTTAAATCTTTATGATATTTTATAATTCCACTGAAATTTTGATACCAACTCTTACCAAATACAACTGTAACTCTATTTGCAAGTAGTCCCTCCCAACCAACTGTGCCTGTCACCGTAGCAATAAATTGACAACCATCAATTAAATCAAAACTATTTACCTCTTTTGAGAGATATTTAACATTTTTTATAAGTGATAATCTCTTAAAAAAGTATTCTCCTCTATGCCCCTCTAACTGTTTTGGGTTTTCCTTTACATATATAATCCAATCTCTGGGAATAATATTTGATATTTTCTCAATCGCTAAAATCTGGTCACTATATACTCCACCAAGAGTGGAGGTTGTCATCTCCGGTTGCATCTGAAGTGGAAAATAGACATATTTTTTTGTAGTATCTATAGAGTTATGCTTCATCTTATTATAGTAGTATTTAAACTTTAGACAATCTATATGGCTCTTAATTAATCCGAGCAGAGTCATTCTTCCAACACTTCTAAATATATATCTTCTAAGCTTCTGTAATAGAGTATAGTTACAGCTTCTATATTTAAGTTTAATATTTTTCATATAGAATTGAACTTTTCTAACTCCAAACTCCACCTTCTGATATGGATAGTCAAACTTAGGGAGTGATGTCTTAAAATCTCCATAATCATTTAAATCAGTTACAAATTGAAATCTATTGGGAATAAGAGATTGATACATTAATATCATCTTTAT
>JALWZK010000253.1 GCA_027002665.1 Campylobacteraceae bacterium
ATATTAGTTCCAAACTGTAATAATATATAATGATATTTTTCGTTATAATTTAAAGAAAAAAGGAAACTTTATGAGTGTAAGAAATTTTTTTGCTTTGATTTTTATTGTTTCACTATCTGTATTTATCTCTTTTAAGTTCTATCCTGAATTTGTAGAGAGAATAAAAAGCACTATAGCACCACAACAGCAGATAGATAAAAAGAGTCAAATCTCTCAAAAAACGAGAGGAGCAAATATTTCTGTAGATGCAAACTTTGAAACTGATAATAATAGATTTATTATCTTAACATCGATGATTAGCTCCATTTTATCATTTATCGGTTTCTTAATATCTAACTATTACTCAATTAAATGGCACAAAAGAGAAGAGGAGCTACTTAGATTAAAAAAGGAGAGAGAAGCATTGGAAATGGAAAAAATTCAAGCAGAGATTAGAGCCTTAGCAAGAGGGGAGATTTGAAAATATAATAAAAAACATTCTGCCTTCAGAATGTTTTTTATCTAACTAAGTATGAATTAACTATTCATAAGATTGAGTATCAACTTGCGCTTGAGCTTGTTGTCTTAAAAGTCCCTCACATGGAACAGTCTCTGCAAGAGGTAAATCCTCTCCATTATATGGACATAGTTCTGCTACATCAACACAATCTGGACACTTTTTTATATTCGGTTTATAGCAGTGATTGTGTTGCACTGGTTTTTGAACAACCACTCTATCTGGTCTAATATCCCCACCTGCAAATAGAATTGCACTCAAAATTGTAATAGACAGTAATAATCTCATCTAATTTCCTTGTTAATTTTTGTGAGAGTATTTTATCATATTTTAGATTAATATAAAATACTAAAATGTATTTAATATGAAAATTAAATATTAAATTAAACAAATTTCTATCTTTTTTTAATTAAAGATGAGATTTTCGCCTGTAACTTTAACCACAACTTATGTTCAATTGCTGGAAATCCCGCATAGGTTTTACCCCCTTTTAGAGATTTTGTAACTCCACTCTTTCCTGCAATAGTTGTAAAATCTCCAATATGTATATGTCCCACTGTTCCACTCTGTCCACCCATTATAACATTTTGACCCAATGAGGTTGAACCTGCAATACCAACTTGACCTGCCATTAGAGTATGCTCTCCAATATCGCAATTGTGTCCAATTTGAACCAAATTATCTATTTTAGTTCCCCTTCTAATATATGTTGAACCAAATACTGCTCTATCTATGGTTGTATTTGCTCCAATCTCTACATCATCTTCTATAATGACATTTCCATTTTGATATATCTTAATGTGTCTGCCATCTTTAGTGTGAGCAAAACCGTATCCATCGGAGCCTATAACAGAACCTGCATGTAGAATACAATTATCTCCTATCTTGGAGTGGTGGTATATGGTTACATTTGGATATATAATGGTATTAGAGCCAATCTCTACCTCATCTCCAATATATGCACCTGCCATAACTATAACACCATTACCCAATTTAACATTTTTACCGAATCTAACTCTCTTATCAATATCACACCCCTCTCCCATTTCTGGGTGAGACCCCTTAGTTGCTATTTTATAGGCAAAAAGTTTGGAGATTAGAGCCAATTTCAAGTATGGTTCATCTGTAATAAGTGCTATAGTAGTTTTTGGTAAAAGGTTTAGATACTTCTCCTCTATTAAAACGGCACCTGCTTTAGTATCTCTCAACTTATCCATATATCTTTTATCATTAAAAAAACTTATATGGTTTGGTGTAGCACTATCGAGTCTCTGAAGTCCATATATCTCTATATCATCTCCACTATAATCTATATCTACCTCTCTAATTATTTCTCTTAATTTATATCTTTTCATCTCTCTATCGCTACAACTCCACTACAGACAATCTCTATTGGATTGTATCGTCTGGTTGCCTCCAAAAAGTGTCTAACTCTACAAGGCTCATCTGTCACCATTCCAATAATCATATCATTTCCAACATTGGCTATTTTGCCATTATAGGCTTGACATAGGGCTTGAATATCAGCTAAGTTCTCCTCGATTGGAAATTTCGCCAAAACCATCTCCTTTTCAACCATCTCATCATGCTCTATAACTTTATATACAGGGATTAGCTTATGCAACTGTTTTGTTATCTGCTCAATAACTCTCCTATTCCCCTTTGTTACTATTGTCATTCTTGAACGGTTACTATTTGGAATTGGAGCTACTGTTAGAGACTCAATATTATAACCTCTTCCTGCAAATAGACCAGATATGCGAGATAAGACAGAACTCTCATTTTCAACCACAATGGATATAACTCTTCTTACATCAGTCATTACTTAATCTCCTTATTATCCGATAATATCATATTATATAATGCCCCACCAGCAGGAACCATAGGAAGAACATTCTCAAATCTATCAATAGCTACATTTATAATAGCAACCCTATCTTTCTCAATTGCATCTCTCAATGCATTATCAAACTCATCTTTGGTTGTAACATTATATCCAATACCACCACAAGCTTCTGCCAACGCTTTAAAATCTGGTTGATAACTTAGGTCTGTCTCTGAAAATCTATTATCATAGAAGAATGATTGCCACTGTCTCACCATTCCTAAGAAGTTATTATTTAAGATAATATTTATTACAGCTATATTGTGTTGAGATGCAGTCACCAACTCCTGAATATTCATTAGGATAGAGCCATCTCCTGTAAAGTTTATCACTATCTTATCCGGAACTCCCTTTTTTGCACCAATTGCCGACGGAAATCCATATCCCATAGTTCCAAGTCCTCCCGAATTTATCCACTGTCGCGGTCTATTAAATGGATAGTGTTGTGCTGTCCACATCTGATGCTGACCTACATCCGATGTAATAATTGCCTTATCTCCTACAAGTTTACCAACTCTCTCTATTACCCATTGAGGTTTTATAACACTATCGCTATCTTTATATGATAGTGGGTGAATTTGACTATACCGATTTAACACCTCTCTCCAACTCTTATATCTATCACTATCTATCTTATCTTCTATCTTATCAATTATCTTCTTCAAGACAATAGATATATCACCAACTATTGGGTAATTAACATTGACAATCTTACTAATATTGGCTGGGTCAATATCGATATGGATAATATCTGCATATTTTGCAAACTCACTAAGTTTACCTGTAACTCTATCATCAAATCTTGCACCTAAGGCGATAATTAAGTCGGTTTCACTCATAGCCATATTTGATGCGTAGCTTCCGTGCATTCCAATCATACCTTGAAGTAGAGGATTATTGTGTCCCATAACCCCCCTTGCCATTAGAGTCTCAACGGCAGGGATTCCACTAATAGATGCAAATTTTCTAACCAGTTCTGTTGCATTTGATAAAACTATACCACCACCGAGATATAGGAGAGGCTTTTTAGACTTCAATATAGCATTAATTGCCTTATCTATCTGTCTATTATTTCCCTTAGTTGTCGGTTTATAGCTTGGAATATTTACAATATTTGGATATTTAAACTCTCCCACCTCTGCCGTTATATCTTTGGGAATATCTATTAATACCGGTCCAGGTCTTCCCGTTCTTGCTATATGGAATGCCTCCTTTAATATTCGTGGTAACTCCTTTATATCTTTGACTAAATAGTTATGTTTTGTGCATGGTCTTGAGATTCCTACGGCATCTATCTCTTGAAATGCATCAGTTCCAATTAGAGATACCGGAACTTGTCCAGATATTACAACAAGGGGAATTGAATCCATATATGCTGTGGCCAATCCTGTTACGGCATTGGTAAACCCTGGTCCACTTGTAACCATTGCTACTCCGACCTTTCCTGTTGCCCTAGCATATCCATCAGCTGCATGGACAGATGCCTGCTCATGTCTATTTAATATATGCTCAAACTTATCTTGTTTGTATAGTTCATCATATACATTCATGATAGCACCACCGGGATAACCAAATACAGTTGTTACCCCTTCGGCTATTAGTGCTTCACAAACCATTCTTGCACCGTTCATCTTCATGAATATCACTCCAATTATTTTAATTTTATAGTGGGTGATTTTATCTAAATTAGAT
>JALWZK010000254.1 GCA_027002665.1 Campylobacteraceae bacterium
ATGCTAAAATTACACTAAAAAGTAAATAAAATGGATATATTATATTTTAATGAGATAGTTATATCTATTTTTGTAATATATATCCAATTTTATTACAATCAAATTAAGGAGTAACTATGGCAATTAAGGTTGCAATAAATGGTCTCGGTAGAATAGGTAGATGTGTGGCAAGAATTATAGCCGATAGAGATGATATAGAGTTGGTTGCAGTAAATGCAAGTGGAGATGAAAAGATTATTGAGTATGGATTAAAGTATGATTCTGTCCATGGCAAGAGAGATGATGTTAGTGTAAAAGATGGATTTGTCCATATTGGCTCTACAAAAGCGAAACTATTTGGAGAACGAAATCCTGCAAATATACCATTTGCCTCTGTAGGTGCAGACTTGGTTTTAGAGTGCACAGGGGCATTTTTAACTCAAGAGGCGGTTCAACCATATATTGATAATGGGGTTAAAAAGGTTCTATTCTCTGCTCCTGCTAAGGACGATACACCTACATTTGTTATTGGTGCAAACGAAAATGACTATAATGGTGAGAATATAGTATCGAATGCAAGTTGCACCACTAATGGATTGGCACCTATTGCTAAGGTCCTAGATGATAACTTTGGAATAGTATCTGGACTAATGACTACAATCCACTCATATACAGGCTCACAACCAATCTTAGATGCGAAACATAAAAAAGACCCGCGAAAAGGTCGCTCTGGTGCCTTAAATTTAGTTCCAACAACCACAGGTGCTGCTAAGGCTATCTCGAAGGTATTACCAAACTTAGCAGGAAAGTTAAATGGACAGGCGGTTAGAGTTCCAACTCCGGATGTATCAATAGTTGATTTAACTGTGACTGTCAAAAAAGAGGTAACAGTAGATGAGGTTAAGAGAGTATTTAAAGAGGCAAGCGAAGGTTCACACAGAGGTATTATTGGGGTAGATGAGGAGTATCTGGTATCTCAAGATTTTGTAGGAGATAGTAGAAGTAGTATTGTTGCAATGGATACAATCCAAGTAATTAATGGGAATATGATAAAAGTTCTCTCTTGGTATGATAATGAGTGGGGTTACTCATGTAGATTGGTAGATATGGCTGTTCATATTAGCAGATAAGGGAGATATTTTGAGAACTATTAAAGATTTAGATGATAAAAACATTGAGGGGAAGAGAGTCTTTATAAGGTGTGATTTTAATGTTCCAAAAGATGAAGATGGAAATATTACAGATGATAGGAGAATTAGAGGGGCATTACAGACCATTAGATACTGTCTTGACCGCGACTGTAGAGTAATTCTGGCATCTCATGCGGGTCGTCCCAAGGCGGGAGTCTATGATGAAAAACACTCTATGAGAGTAGTCGTAAAGAGATTAAAAACCCTCTTAAAAATTGCTGAAAAGATTACACTATCAAACGATGTTATAGGGGACGATGCTAAAGCAAAGTTAAAAGAGCTTAAACCGAGAGAGGTTTTAGTTCTCGAAAATCTTCGATATGAGGAGGGGGAGACCAAAAATGATTTAGAGTTTGCCAAGAAGTTGGCGGAGATGGCAGATATATATATCAATGATGCCTTTGGTGTATGCCATAGAGCTCACGCCTCTGTTGAAGCTATGCCGAGACTATTTAGTAAAGATAGAAGAGTAGCAGGATTTCTTTTAACCAAAGAGGTGAAATTTTTTGAAAAGACCTTAGAGAATCCTATGAGACCATTTGTAGCCGTCATTGGTGGCTCCAAAGTATCTGGAAAATTGGAAGCACTTAGACAGCTTATAGAGAAGGTTGATAAGATTATTATTGGTGGGGGAATGGCTTTTACATTTCTAAAGGCACAGGGGTATGAGATTGGTAAATCTCTCGTTGAAGATGAACTCTTAGATGAAGCCCGAACAATAATGATAAAGGCGAGAAAGAGAAGAGTTAAATTCTATCTACCTATCGATGTGGTTGTCGCTCCGGAATTTTCTGAAAAGTGTGCCATAAAATATGTTCCATCTCAAGAGATACCAGAAGATTGGATGGGATTGGATATTGGACCAGCATCATCAAGACTATTTAGAGAGGTATTGAAAGATGCACAGACAATTATGTGGAATGGACCTATGGGGGTTTATGAGATGAATAGATATGCAAAGGGAAGTTTTAAAATGTCACACAATATTGCAGATAGTTATGCTACAACTATTGTGGGTGGTGGAGATACTGCAGATGTGGCACAGAGAGCTGGTGATGTCGAGGAGATGACATTTGTAAGCACAGGTGGTGGAGCCAGTTTGAATCTAATAGAGGGGAAAACGCTACCCGGAATTACAGCACTTCAAGCTGACTAAGGAGAGTATAGATGATATATGCGGCAAATTTTAAGACAAATCATACAAGAAGTAGCACAATAGACTATATAAAAGAGCTTAATTTTGGACTCAAAGATAAAAGAGAGGAGGATAAGGTCTATATCTTTCCTCCATTGACCGCCATAGACTTCTATAGAGGTGATTTTACTCTTGGTGTTCAGAATGCCTATCCGATAGAGAGAGGTGCAGTTACAGGAGAGGTTGGAGTAGAGCAGTTAGCAGAGTTCAATATAGATACTATTCTAATAGGACATAGTGAGAGAAGAGAGTTACTAAACGAAACACAAGAGTTTGTCTCTAAAAAATTTAACTTCTTTAAAGAGAGAGGTTTTGAGATAATATACTGTGTTGGTGAACCTATAGATATTAGAGAGAGAGGGCAAGAGGCAGTTATAGAGTATCTAAAAGAGCAGTTTATAGGAATTGATACAGATTATAGTAACTTTATGGTTGCCTATGAGCCAATTTGGGCTATTGGAACAGGCAGAAGTGCAACCGTAGAGGAGATTACTGCTACTCATAATGAGCTTAAAAAATTGATTAATAGACCAATACTCTATGGTGGAAGTGTAAAAGGGGCAAATATAGCCGAAATTTCATCAATAGATAGTGTTGATGGAGTATTGGTTGGTGGTGCATCGTTAGATGTAGATAGTTTTTTAGAGTTAGTTTTGCATTAATATTTTTAGTTATAAACAATTAAATATAATTATAAGTTTATAATTAGTATAATACTCTCCTATCAAATCGAAAAGGGGATTAAAAAAATGCTAAAAAAGATATTTACATTGACTTTAAGCGTAAGTGCAGTCTCAATACTGTTTTTTACCACAACTGCTGTTGCCAAAGATAGAGTTGTCTTGCCACCATCTTGGACTACTACACGAATAACTTATGATATTAGCGTAGAGGAGTTGGCTCAGAGATATTATGGTGATAAAAATGACTATAAGCTCATCTTAGAGGCTAATAAAAAAATTTTAAGAGGAAGCCATATAGTTCCTAAGAATACACCTATTAAAATTCCAATAACTCCTAAGTTTAGAGATCAACCTGAAAAATTGGGCTGGAAAGAGTGAATAAGATACTCACCTACACTAAGGTGAGTATAGAAGAGCTGAGATGAGAAAATTTTTAAAACAACTTTACGGGACTGGTATTATATTTTTTTATTATATAAAATATCCAATAGTTATTGGATTGCCAATCTTATATTATGGATTAGATTATAGCCATAATAGAGTAATGGATATATTATGGTTATACTCCCTTCTACTTATTGTTAAAGATTTTGCTATTAAAAAATAGTTATAATTTATTATTAAAACTTATTTTCTATTTAAAATAGAAATTTTAAATTACTTCTATTTACACTTTTAATATTTAAAATTTCTCCCTTAAAACTTGAAAATTAATGGTTAAAGTAAGATAAACTTGTTATATTATTATAAGTAATATTTTTTAAAGGAAGTTTTTATGCAGACACTATTCTTTGTTGGGATTATAATGGTTCTTGGCTCACTTATGAAAGCTCTTAGTCAAAAACTTAAAATATTAAAAGTAGTTGGATATCTTATTCTGGGAATTATTATTGGACCAGAAATCTTAAATATTATACCTCAACATTTTGTAGATGAGAGCCATATTATATCAGATTTATCTCTCTCATTAATATCTGTATTGGTTGGAGC
>JALWZK010000255.1 GCA_027002665.1 Campylobacteraceae bacterium
AAACAACACAAATGGTTATTTAAATTATCTAATGAGATATATGATTTAGTAGAGCAGGGTATAGATGACCATGAACACTTTAGAAAACTATTTTTATCATTAAATGATTATGGAATTGAACACTTTTTATATGAAGAGATGTATATGGAAAAGAATAACTATCCGAACTTAAAAGAACATATAAAACAGCATAATGATTTTTCTAATAGATTAAGAGATTTATGTGTAGGAATTGATAAGGAGACTCATATAAAAGATATAGGTGAATTTGTATCTACATGGCTGGTTGAGCATGTAATAAATGAGGATATGGAGTATAAGAAATTTATCGAAACTAAACAGTAATATTTTGCTCGAAATTAACGAGCAAAAAATGAGCGTCTTACTTTATCAAAAAACTCATAATCTTCACTTTTCATTCTACTTCTAAAGATAATATGGTTCAACTGTTTGAGTATATTCATCTTTGAGTATGGTTCGTTATAGAGTCCATTAGATATAATTGATATGTGGGTATCAATATTATCGCAATCTTTCTCCATAATTTCATCTAAAAGTTTTTCTGCCTCTTCACTATCACAATCGAAATTTTCTCTCATAAAACGACAGAAGATAGGCTTTTCGATAGTTAAATCTTTATCATCTAACTTAATGGCGTGACAAAACAGGGTTGCAACGGACTCTTTCAACATCTTATCCATCTTAACTCCTTCCCTTGAACTATTTATCCATATAATATCAAAATAAACATATAAAAATAATAAAAATTAATCAATATAAAGAAAAGTTTTTTATCTTTGTCAAAAGTTAATCAAGCATATAGATAGATTTAAGAAAAGTGTTACTAATAGTATCTTTTTTTGATACTATTAATTTACACATGGGTCAATAACGGAGTTTCGATTAGGGTATAGATAGACCTCAACTCTTCTATTTAATGCCCAATTTGTAGGATTTGTGTTTGGTGCTATAGGCTTTGAGAATGAACACCCTTTAGAGTATATAGGGTTGGCAATTCCACCATTTTTAAGTATATTTGCAACGGAGATAGCTCTCTGCTCCGATAATCTTAAATTATACTCATATCCACCTCTATTATCTGTATGTCCCACAGTCTGAATTATCATATTGGGATATTTTCTAAATACGGGAAGCATATTCTCTATTTCAGCTCTTGCTGATGGTGTTGGATAGGCAGAATTTGTTGCAAACATTCTTCTTGAACGAAACATAATCTTTACAAACTTATCTGTATTTGATACAACCAAATCTTTATTAGGATTTTTCTCTGCTGTTGGACTATTATCTACATTTGTATGTAAAACCTGTGCCACCTCCTTTGCCTGCTGGTCTAAGCTATATCCAATGGCAGCCCCAATTGCTGCTCCAGATGCAGCTCCAATTGCAACTCTCCTGCCTCTATGGGTATGTTTAGTATCTGTCGCTCCACCCACAATAGCACCGAGAACTCCTCCAGCTATTGCACCTATTTGCGTTTTACTCATTCCACTATTTGTTCCCCCCTGCTGAGTTGCTGTGCAACCAACAAGTAGTAAAAGAGTTATAGATGACGATATAACATTTCTAAATAATCTTGTCTTCACTCCTATTCCTTTTATCAATTAACTATCTCTACTACCCGGTTTTATAGCTCTGCTCCCTGCCTTACACATAGGGCATTCATCTGGAGCAAACATCTCAAATTGAAAATCTGTCAAAGCAAAAAATGGGACATCTTTGGGGAGTTTACACTCTTTTTGCCTCTCTATATTGCTATTTTCTCTTTTGCAAAAGCCTCTATTGGCAAGAGACGCAAAGGCTACAACTTTGCCACCAAGCTCCTCAACCACCTTAGATGCCTCCATTGCAGAGCCACCTGTAGTAATAATATCTTCACATATTACTATCTTTTCACCCTTGTTTATCTTAAATCCACGACGGAGTTGCATGGAACCATTTTTTCTCTCTACAAAGATGGAACGGACACCCAATGCACGGGCAAGTTCATATCCAGCCAATATTCCCCCAAGTGCAGGAGAACATACTGTATCCACCTCAATTCCACTATCTTTTATCTCCTGAGCTAAGGCAGAAGTTAGAATCTCTGCTCTTTTTGGCTCCTCTAACACTTTTGCACTCTGTAGATAACGGTTTGAGTGGTTTCCACTGGATAGGATAAAGTGTCCCTCTAAGAGGGCATTGGCATCTCTATAGATTTTCTCTATATCCATCTTAGACCTTTAATATATCAGCCTGTTTAGTCGAAAAGAGTCTATCTACTTCAGCTATATAGTTATCTGTAATTTTTTGAATTTCATTATGGGCCTTTTTTGCCTCATCTTCTGTTATCTCCTTCTCTTTCTCCAACTCTTTAATAGTTTTATTACTATCCTTTCGTATATTTCTAATGGCGATTTTTGCCTTCTCACTCATTCTTTTCGCCTGTTTTACAATCTCTTTTCTCTGCTCACTTGTCATTGGAGGAAAATATAGTTTTATAAAATCCCCATCATTATTTGGATTTACACCTATATTTGCACTATAAATTGCCTTTTCAATTGAAGCGAGCATTCTCTTCTCCCAAGGGGTAATCGCTATAGTTGTAGCATCTATAGCCATTACATTGGCGACCTGATTTATCGGGGTTGGTGTTCCATAGTAATTAACTCTAATATGGTCCACGACATTGGTTGTTACTTTACCTGTTCTAAGTGTTGAAAAGTCTCTCTTGAGAGCCTCAATGCTCTTTTTCATATGCTCTTTTGTATCATTATAAATCTCATTTAACATTATTATATCCTTATTGTTAAGTTTAAATAGTGAATTTTACCTTTTTTTTGTTTAGGAGATATAGAGGTTTGACCTCTTTATATCTATTTTTTTGGAGAGCTATTTGTATCTATAGTATTGGGAACTGCTATTGCATTTTTTGAAGCACTATTACTATCTATAGTCTTAGGAACTGCTATTGAAGTTGATATTTTATCGGCTACAGATTTATTTTTATCTTTGTTGTATAGGTAACCCATTGCCAATGTATTCATTACAAAAAGTAGTGCCAATACAAATGTGGTCTTTGCTAAAAAACTGGCAGGACCCTTAGCTCCAAACATAGATTCATTACTGCCACTATATGCTCCGAGACCTATACTTGAACTCTTTTGTAATAGAACAGCAATAATAATAGCAATTGCTAAAATAACTTGAATAATTAATAGGGTTGAAGTCATCTCTTTCCTCTTTAACCGTTGGAGATTTGTCTCCAAATTGGGTATAATTTGGGGGCGATTATATCCTAAATTAATTGAAATAGAGATTATGAATATAGTGGAAGAGTTTTCAAGGTTTGCAAACCTTTATGATAGATATAATACTATACAGAGCAGAGTTGCCGAGAGAGTTGTCTCAATGATAGATATGGCAGAGTGTAATAGGGTTTTAGATATAGGTTCTGGAAATGGTTTAATCTATAAATATATGGTGACTCAAGATATTAAGTTCAATGAGTTTATAGCCTTAGATTTCTCTAAGGAGATGTTAAAGCTCCACCCAACCTCTAAGAGTATCAAAAAGATATATTTTGATTTTAATAGTAGGGAAGATTTTAATATTTTAAAAAAAAATGGTTATGATTTGGTTATATCGTCATCAGCTCTGCAATGGAGTAGAGATTTAGATATGACTCTCAGGGAGATAAGCAGACTATCCAATCTCTTCTACTTCTCCATATTTACATCAGCTACCTTTAAGACTCTGCATAGAATAGGAAATATTAAATCTCCAATATACTCCAGAGAGGAGATAGAGCAAATCATTAATAGATACTATACTGCATCTTATGAAGTTATAGATTATAGATTACAATTCTCCAATATATATGAGATGTTGAGATATATAAAAAGGAGTGGAGTTAGTGGGGGTAAACGGCAGTTGAGCTATATGGAGATAAAAAATATTATTAAAAACTACCCACTTGACTATTTAGAGTTTGAAGTGGTTTTTATAAAAGCAACCTCTAAATAGTGGTGTAG
>JALWZK010000256.1 GCA_027002665.1 Campylobacteraceae bacterium
TCTTATATGTATATAAAAAGATAATGCAGTTAGGTGCAGGAATCCAATAGGCATTTGTAATTTTATCTATATTGCGTCATTTTGACACTATGGGTATTGATGGATTTTTAAACTCTATTCATCCTAAAAAAGGGGTTAGAATGACATGGAATACCTATTTTGATGTAAGAGGAGATATTCTTTTTACAAGAAGTGATATTAAGAGATATATTAAAAATCCTTCTAAAAAAATCTTTTGGGGTTATACTGACGGTAAGGGAGATGAGGTTTATTTAAATCTTCGTGACTATATGTTAAAGCTTACAAAACCTATAGATATTAACAGAGTGGAAGAATTAACAAATCTTAAAAGGTTTAACTGCTCTTTAAAACATCAGTGTAAAGGTTATGAACTATTTTGGATAAATGAAAAACCTGAAAAAACATATCAGGATTGGCAAGGACTTGTTGTAATAGTTGAAAAGTATCAAGGCAAATGGTATGTAGTAGGTCTGCTTAGAGATAGATGGACAATATGAAAGTAAAAAATCTATTAGAGAAAGAGTCAGAATTTTAACAGCTTTAAATTTATAATGCTAAAATTCTAAAAAAGTAAAAGTAAAATGAGAATATTAAATCCAAACTATATATATATTGATGGTGATTTTAAACGAGATATAGCTATAGCTTTTAACTCTAAAATAGAATTAATAGATAATATAGAGATATTAAAAGATAAATATCCAGATGCAGAAATTATTAATTGTGGGAAAAACTCTGTCTTATATCCGGGTTTTATAAATACCCATATCCATTTAGAGTTTTCTGCAAATAGAACCACTCTAAAATATGGTAATTTTATAAGATGGTTAGACTCTGTCATCGAGAATAGAGATAGACTCTTAGATAGTTGTGATAGTGCCATAATGGAAGAGGCAATTCAAGAGATGTTAAATTCAGGGGTTACAACTTTCGGAGAGGTATCAAGTTTTGGAGCAGAGCTTGAAGTTTGTAAACAAACTCCACAAAAGGTTATATTTTTTAATGAGTTAATAGGCTCAAATGTGGCATATATCGATGCACTATATAGTGATTTTTTAATAAGAGTTCAAGCCTCAAAAGAGGCAAAAAATGGAATAATACCAGCAATTGCTATACACTCCCCATACTCAGTCCACCCAATAGCTCTCAAGAGAGCCTTAGAGGTTGCAAAAAGAGACAATATGCCAATATCTACCCACTTTTTAGAATCTCCTGAGGAGAGAGAGTGGTTAGAGAGTGGGAGTGGTAAATTTTTAGAGTTTTTTAAGAAATATTTTAATACTACTAAACCAATGACTACTATAGATGAGTTTTTAAGCTATTTTGATAATACTCCAACCCATTTTATACATCTAACTCAAGCTAAAGAAAAAGAACTTGAATATATATCCAAAAAAGGACACTCAATAGCCCACTGCCCTCGCTCAAATAGACTACTCGGTTGTGGGAGATTGGATTTAGAGATAGTTAAAGATTTAAATATTCCATTTAGTGTAGCAACTGATGGATTGAGTTCCAATAGTTCTCTAAATATCTTTGATGAGTTATACTCTGCACTAATGATACATAGTGGAGAGGATTTAATTGAACTCTCTAAACTTCTAATCTCCTCAGTTACAGCTCAACCCGCTAAGATATTTAATCTAAACTCTGGAGAGATAAGAGAGGGAAAAGATGCAGATTTTGCAATAGTTAAACTACCTAATGCCCCATTATCTCTGAATGATATTGCACTCTATACTATACTACACACTAAAAAGGTGGAGAGTCTATTTATCGATGGAGAGAAAATTATATGAGATTTATATCTATATTTATAGCTATTTTACTCTTCTATGGGTGTGATGAGGTGGGAGAGAATATGCCTATTTTAAGTAGTAAAAAGGAGAAACAGCCAATTATTATTGTAAATAAGAATCGTCACTTAAATATTGCAGATTTCTGGATAGATAGGATTAAAAATCCGGATGAAATCATTATGAGTAGGGAGGAGATAGAGAAGTTTAACAGTAGAGTGGCTTATGTGGAGAAGAAGCTTACAAATTTTAAAGATATAAGTCCGACATATAGTGGCGGTTGGGTTAGAGATAGTATTAAAGGAATGTTAAAAACTCTTAAATCGCAAGTAGAATATTTCGAAGATGGGAATAGAATCCCCAATAGTTTTTTTAATGAGTTAAGAGACTATATGAATCTAAGAGATATAGAGAGTAGTGTTAAGACTCGCTATGCTTTAACCGTTCACTATACAAATCAGAAGATTATTCCTACAAGATTAGCTCTTTTAAAGAGTAGAGAGCAGATATTTTTTGATAGAAACCAGAACTCCGCTCTGGATATTGGAACACCTATTGCCATTCTACACTCAACAAAAGATGGAAAGTGGCACTATGGAGTAGCACCTACAAGTTCAGGTTGGGTTAGAGATAAAGATATAGCATTTGGAACAAAATCCGATATAGATGGATTTTTAAATACAAAAAAGTTTATTATTACAACAGAGGCAAAAAGTTCCATTAAAATAGCGGGTAGATATTACGACTACTTGAGAATGGGAGTTAGATTACCATATATTTTAACTGTTGACAATATGGTTATGGTCCTAGTTCCAACAAGAGATGAGAATGGAACTCTTATACTGAGTAATGGAACTATTAAGTCAAACCATACTCATAAAGGCTATTTAGATTATACTCCAAACAATATATTAACAGAGGCTTTTAAGTTTCTAAATGCGCCCTATGGTTGGGGTGGCTCTTTTGGAGAACAGGATTGCTCAAAATTTATTCAAGAGGTATATGCCACTGTTGGGGTTAAAATGCCACGAAACTCACTATCTCAAAGCATGGTAGGAGATAAATTTTTAGATTTAGCCCCTCTATCTAAGGAGGAAAAATCGGCTCTTTTAATAAATTCAGCCCATATTGGAGCTACTATTGTTCATCTCAATGGGCATATTATGTTATATATAGGTGATTATAAGGGTGAGCCTTATGTAATTCAGACTGTATGGGGAGACTCTAAGAGACACTATCCATTGGGACGAACTGCTGTAACAACTCTAAATTTTAATGATTATATTAGTAAGATAGATAGAGCTACCTTTATAGAGTAGCTTCTTAAAAATCATAGGTTACTCCTGCACTAAAGGCATCTAATTGTGGGGCATGCTCTTTGGCAACAAGTCTCTCATAGTCTAAGAAGAAGCCTATTCCCTTCTCCTGATTTCCCTTTCCGTCAAACTCTCTTGAATATATACCATCTTTTGGAATATCCTTAGATAGGTCAAACTCCAAACCTCCACCAAATGCCATACTCTCTGCGTTTAAATGTGGAGTATTTCTCCCTTTTACTCGTGTCTTTGCAAATCCCAATAGTCCATATAGATTGGTTATATCTCCAAGTGGTATCATAGGTTTAATAAAAAGTCCTGTATGCGTAAGCGACATATCTTTATCTTCTGCAAAACTTAAAATTCCTCTTGCCTCTATGCCGATATATGGATTATAGTCATATCCAACTCTACTTAGAACAGCTATATTTCTCTCTTTATTTGAAATCTCTTGAGTAATGGAGTTATTTGTGCATTTACAAGTATCATAATATCTACTCCCTGTAATTCCAAGCCCTACATAGAAGCCACTTGGATTTACCTCTTTTTTGGAGGGTGGAGGGACAACTTTTAAATGCTCTTTTATAACAATAGGAGTTGGCTCTGGCTCCTTTATTGGCTCAATATATGTTTCTGGTTCTGCATTTTGAGTTGCTAACTCTACATCATTACTCTCATAAGGGGTTACTACAGCTATATCTCCCCCTGCATAGCATAGAAGATTGATTGATATTAGAGTAATAGTTAATAGTTTTATATTTTTCATATTATTTGACCTTTAATCTTAAAGAAATATTTAAATATATAAATTATATCAAAAATTAAATTTTCTTTAAATTAAATATATAATTAATTTATATAAATAAAAACTATCTTATCTTCTATAATAACT
>JALWZK010000257.1 GCA_027002665.1 Campylobacteraceae bacterium
ATATAATACCCTCATTAAAGAATAATTTAAGGATTTTATTATGAAATTAAAAGAGATAGCAAATATAATTAAAGGAACCCATTTAAAAGAGAGAGAAGATAATAGAGGTTGTCATCATATATATAAAGAACTTACTATGTTAGCATTAGAGCCTATCTCATTTATAGATGAGAGAAAATTGATAGAGGTCGATAGTAGTAAGGTGGTCTCTCCAAAAAATTTAACGAGGGAGGGAGATGTGATTGTAAGTCTATATTTTCCTATGATGGCATGTTATGTAGAAGAGGGGCAGGGGGGATTAGTTATTCCTCACTATATGGCTGTTGTGAGAATGAAACCCAATGTGGATATAGATTCAAGATTTATAGTTCAGTTTATAAACTCAAATAGAGGTAGGAAAGCGATATGTGAACAGGTCTCTAAACTATATGCAATTAGACCAACCTCCCTCCCTCTAAAGTATCTCAATAATGTAGATATTCGAGCAAATGAGAATACTCTCTTAGAGAGTTTTTAACTTAGATAGCATAATATGTGGCTTGAGGATGGTGAACGACTATAGCAGATGTGGACTGTTCAGGGTGTATCTGAAATGTCTCACTAAGAGTAATTCCAAAATCTTCAGGCTTTAACATATCAAATAATCCTCTACTCTGCTCCAAATCGGGACATGCAGGGTAGCCGAATGAGTATCTTGCACCTTGATATCTATTCATTCTGACATCTCTAAGAGTTGCACCCTCATCATCTTTTAAAATTCCCAGATCCATTCGTATCTGTTTATGGACAATCTCTGCCAATGCCTCTGCCAACTCTACGGATAAACCATGAACCATATTATACTCCAGATATTTCCCCTCATCATATAGTTTCTTCTCATAGGTAGAGAATTTATCTCCTGCAGTTACGCAGGTTAGAGCTACTACATCGTGTCTATCGTGTCTAAAGAAGTCGCTTAAAGCTCTATATGGTTTTCTTCTCTGTCGTGGAAAGTGAAATTTAACAATAGCTCTATCTTTAACCTTATCGAAACTCTCTCTATTTGCATTTTTATCTACATTCCACCCCTCACTCTTATCAAATATAAGTAGCTCTTGGTTGTCACTTCTACATGGGAAATATCCATATATAATAGTTGGTTCAAATAAATCCTTCTCAATAAACTCATTTTTTAATCTCTCATACTCCGGATATACCTTATTTTCAAGTAGGCTCTGATA
Organism: Campylobacteraceae bacterium; assembly: GCA_027002665.1. GTDB lineage: Bacteria > Campylobacterota > Campylobacteria > Campylobacterales > Sulfurovaceae > UBA1140. The sequence continues at coordinate 1,221 of JALWZK010000257.1, forward strand.
CTCCTCTCTCTTCATACCTTTACTCTTATATCCCCAGTGCATCTTAATAACTGCTCTCTTATTTACCCAACTGAAAACCATATCTAAGTCTAAATTATCTTTTTGTATAACTCTCCTTCCCCAAAATGGAGGAGTTGGAATATCTACTTGGGTTGGCATCTCTATCTGCTCAAAGGGTGGGATAGTGATTTTCTCTTGTTTTGTCTGTTTCTCTACCTTGTTCATATCTCCTGCCAATCTTGTATCTAACCCTATTGATGGGTTCTTATTATACTCCTCTATTCTATTCATAGCAATTACCCCATCAAAAGCATCTCTACAATAGAATATCGCCCCTTTATATATTGGGCGACAAAACTCATCTACAAAACTTTTTGTTAAAGCTGCACCACCTAAGAGAACAGGTATAGTTATACCCATATTGGCGAGAGTCTCCAAATTATCTCTCATTACAGCAGTGGACTTAACTAAGAGTCCACTCATACCGATAGCTTGAATATTATGCTCTTTCATTACATCTAAATATTGTTGAAGTTCTGTCTTAATGCCTACATTTATAACTTTAAATCCATTATTTGATAGGATTATATCAACCAAGTTTTTACCGACATCATGCACATCTCCTTTAACTGTCCCTATTACCAAAGTTGTATCGCTCTCCTTCTCCTGCTTTGTCAAATATGGATTGAGATAATCTACAGTAGCCTTCATAGTTTCAGCAGATTGAAGCACAAATGGGAGTTGCATTTTACCCGAGCCAAATAGCTCTCCCACCACCTTCATAGCATCAATTAGTATCTCATTAACTATCTTGTCGGGAGTTATCTCATGACGAACCTTCTCAACAAGAGGTATCATTCTATCTTTATCCCCATCAATTAATAGTTTTGCAATCTTCTCTTCACTACTCATAGCCTCATACTCCTCATCTATGGAGTTATCTTGAATACTCTTATCTGAAAAGTGTTCTATAAACTTAAATAGTGAATTATCATTGGGATTAAATAGTAGCTCTTCACATATATCTATATCCTCTCTACTCATCTTAGAGAGTGGAATGATATGTTTTACATTAATAATAACCGATGTCAATCCAGCCTGTAAACAGTGGTGTAAGAATACAGAATTTAGAAATTTTCTACTATTCATTTTTAATCCAAATGAGATATTAGAGAGTCCTAAGGTTGAGCCAACCTCTGGATGTCTATGGTGCAACTCTTTTATGGCATTTAGTGTCTCTACTGCTGAATATCTATACTCTAAATCTCCTGAGGCTACTGTAAAGGTTAGCATATCGAAGATGAGGTTGGTTGGGTCAATTTTATGTCTATTTACTGCCAAATCATAGATTCTCTCTGCAATTCTCAACTTATCCTCAGTGGTTTTCGCCATACCGTTCTCATCAATAGTTAAACAGACTAAAGCAGTTCCATACTTTTTTGCCAATTTACAGATGGCATCTAACTTCTCTTCCCCATCTTCAAGATTAACGGAGTTTATAATAGGCTTTCCACCAATGCACTTTAACCCCTCTTCAATAGTATTTACTCTTGTGGCATCCGGCATTAGAGGTATAGGAATTTTCTGATTATAAAGCTCCATTACGGCTCTCATATCTTTAGCTCCATCTCTTCCCGCAAATTCTACATTTACATCTAAGACATGTGCGCCATCTCGAACCTGTGCCTGTGCAATATTTAGAGTTCCCTCATAATCACTTGATAAAATCAGTTCTCTAAAAGCTTTTGAGCCTGTTGCATTACTCCTCTCACCTATTAGAAGTGGGGCAGGTTTTTGAAATAGTGGAGTTGTATTAAATAGAGAAGCCACTGAAGGCTCTATTTTACCTGTTGGAGCTTTAGGTTTTATACCCTTAAGCGCTTTTTGAAGTGTATGTATATGTTGAGGAGTAGTCCCACAACACCCTCCCAGAAAGCTAACTCCATCAAACTTAGTAAACTCCAACTGTTTCTCTGTAAACTCAATAGGTCCCATAGGATAGTAGGTATATCCACCTCTATTTTGGGGAAGTCCTGCGTTTGCATGGACAGATATTGGAATGGAACACAACTCACTTAAAATTTTTAAATGTTTTTTAACCTGCTCGGGTCCCGTCCCACAATTAAATCCCAAAGATAAAATATCAAATGGCTCCAATATTGTTACTATTGTAGAGGCATCTGTTCCAATTAACATAGTTCCAGACAACTCAATAGTAACAGATACCATAATAGGTAAATCTCTCCCCCTCTGTCTATTTGCTTCACTACATGCATGAATTGCCGATTTTATCTGAAGTGGGTCTTGACATGTCTCAAGCAGGAATATATCGCACCCACCATCGATTAAACCCAAGGCAGTAGTCAAATATCCACTATACATCTCATCATAATGGATATGTCCCAGAGATGGTAATTTAGTTCCAGGTCCAATTGAGCCTAATACAAATCTCGGTTTTTGAGGGGTAGAGTATCTTTCACATATCTCTTTTACAATCTCTGCACCCCTCTTAGATAGCTCATAGGCTCTATCTCCCAATCCATACTCATTTAGAACCCAGGGCATAGCTCCAAATGTATTTGTTTTAATTAAATCTGCTCCAGCCTTAGCATAAGCATTATGAACCTCCTGCATAATGTGAGGAGCAGTTGCATTTAAAAGCTCATTACACCCCTCTTGTAACTCTCCATTCTCATCAAGCCAAGCCTCTTTTGGAATATCTAAACTCTGTATTTGTGTGCCTGTTGCTCCATCTATTACTAATATTCTATCTTCTATTAACTCTTGTAT
>JALWZK010000258.1 GCA_027002665.1 Campylobacteraceae bacterium
TAATACACCCCTGTAATACTTAATTAAAATTATTATATCAAATTATAATTAAAATTTTTTATAAGATTATCAAATATCTATAAAAAATAAATAATTAACTATTTATTACTTTATTGCTATAATAAAGAAAATTAGGAAAAAACAAAACAGGCATGAGAATAGAACTATTAAATGATTTAAATTCGGCACAGCGAGAGGCTGTAACACATATTGACGGACCGCTATTAATCTTGGCAGGTGCTGGAAGTGGAAAGACTAAGACAATCACTACAAGATTAGCTTATCTTATAAGTGAAGTTGGAATTGACCCACAGAATACACTAACTTTAACATTTACAAATAAAGCATCTAAGGAGATGAGAAGTAGGGCTATCGCCCTTATAAATAATAATCAAACAACTATACCTCTTCTCTGCACCTTTCATAAGTTTGGATTAATATTTTTAAAGTTTCATATAGATAAGATAGGAAGGGCAAATAGTTTTGTGATTATTGATAATGAGGATAAAAAAAAGCTTCTCAAGAGAATCGCAAAAGAGCATGATATAGATTTAAGTATTCCACTTATCGCATCGGAAATCTCAAAATATAAAAATACGCTATTGACACCAAATGAGGTTATCTCAAAGACGGATTTACATGACTATCTAAAAATAGCAGAGATATATAAATATTATCAGCAGGAGATAGAGTTAAATAATCTTGTCGATTTTGATGATTTATTAATGTTACCCTACAAAATTTTAAAAAATAATGACACATTAAGAAAGAGTATAAGTGACCGTTATAGATATATTATGGTAGATGAGTATCAAGATACAAATGAGCTTCAGTTTAAACTCTTAAAGCTCTTAACATCTGAGCATAATAATATCTGTGTAGTTGGAGATGACGACCAGAGTATATATGGTTGGAGAGGCGCCAATGTTAGAAATATTTTAGATTTTCCAAAAAAATTTAAAAATACAAAAATTATAAAATTGGAGATAAATTATCGCTCCACCCAACCTATACTTAAAGCGGCCAATGAGCTTATTGAGTATAATAGACAGAGGGTAGGTAAGAAGTTAATCTCACATAGGGGAGATGGAAAAAGAATTAGAGTTTTTCATTCACTGAATGAGAAGTTGGAGGCAAGGGCTATTGCAAAGGAGATAAAGGAGCTTTTATCTAAAAAAGTTCCATCGAGCGAAATTGCCGTTCTATATCGTATCAATGCTCTATCTCGCTCCATTGAAGAGGGATTTATTAAAGAGGGGTTAGGATTTAAGCTGCTTGGTGGTGTCCCCTTCTATGATAGAGCAGAGATAAAGGATATTATCTCATATTTTAGAGTTATAGCAAATCAACATGATGATTTCTCATTGGAGAGGGTAATAAATAGACCAAGGAGAGGAGTTGGAAAGGTATCTGTTGATAGATTGAAAAAGTTGGCATTTGAAGAGCATCTATCACTATTTCAAATATTAGATATGAAGAGTAGAAAAGAGTTATCTAAGATAGTTAGTAAAAAGGGCTTTATCAATCTTAAACGGTTAATATTGGATATTAAGAAGCTTATAGAGTTATCTAAGGAGTCATTGGTAGATTTTATAGATGAGTTTGATAGAACTATAGGTATTAAAGCCCATTATGGAGTTCTTGTAGATGGAGATGATAGATTAAAAAATATTGATGAGTTCTATGGATATTTTAGAGAGTTCGCTGATAGTAGTCCAGATAAGAGTTTAGATGAGTTCTTAAATGAGGTATCACTTCAGAGTGAACAGGACCAAGTTGATGAGAACTCTGTAACCATTATGAGTGTGCATGCATCAAAAGGTTTAGAGTTTGAGTATCTATATGTTATCGGTTTAGAGGAGGAGTTCTTTCCCATTATAGGAGATGGTTATAATATGGAAGAGGAGAGAAGATTGGCTTATGTTGCAATAACCAGAGCAAAAACAGATTTAACACTCTGCTATGTCGATAGCCGTTTCTATAAAGGACAGAGAAGGAAAATGAAAAAGAGTCGTTTCCTTGGAGAGGCAGGACTTATTAAGGGTGAGAAGTTAAAGATTACAAAACAGTCAAAATTTATTAAGGGGGATTTAGTTAAACATAAGATATTTGGAATTGGGCGAGTTAAAAGTGCCACTAAGTCTGGACGGCAATATAAACTAAATATAAATTTTGGTGGAAAAGAGAGAGCGATTTTAAGCTCGTTTGTGGAGTCGATATAGATGAATAGACTATTCGTGGTAAATAAACCCATATTCCAAACATCTAATAGTTATATGGGTTATATTAGAAGAAAATATAATAGTAAAAAGGTGGGATTTTCGGGAACCTTGGATCCGTTTGCAACAGGTTGTCTAATTGTAGCAATGGGACAATATACTAAGCTATTTCAATATTTACAGAAAACCCCCAAGGGTTATATCGCTACATTGTGGCTTGGAGCTAAATCTAATAGTTTGGATATAGAGAATGTCACTTCAATTAAAGATGTTCCAGAGTTTACTATAGATGAGGTATATAGAGCTTTAGAGTCTATCAGAGGAGAGATAAGCTACTATCCACCAAAGTTTTCAGCTAAGAAGATAGGTGGAGAGAGAGCTTACAATTTAGCGAGAGAGAATAGGGAGGTCAAATTAAAAAAGATTACCTCAACGATATATGATATTCACCTTATACACTATAACCACCCATTTATAAATTTTGAAATTGTGGTGAGTGAGGGGAGTTATATTCGCTCACTCGGGCAGATTATAGCAGAGAAGTTGGGAGTAGATGCCACACTATCAAGTCTTAAAAGAGTTTATGAGGGGAGATTTTCGTTTGAAAATGAGAAAGCACTCAATCCACTAAAATATCTAAATATACCTCAAAATATATATATGGGAGATATTAACTATCTAAGGTTTGGGAAAAAACTCTCTATAGACTATTTTAAAAACCGAAATGATGGAGTATATTGGATAGATGGAGATAACTTTTTCTCTATTATTGAGATAGAAGATAGTAGAGTTAAATATAGATTAAATAGAATAGAGAAGAGTTAATCTATGTTCGAGACACTACTATCTATTGTCTTTGTCTATGTCTTTATCTTTCTGGGCTATCTGGCAAAGGCTATATTTAAAGAGGATATGAACTCCAAAACTCTAACTCTCTTTTCAGTCTATTTTCTACAAGCATTTGTTACAGTTTGGGGATTCTCTACTGCAAAACTCTCTACTGAGCATATATTTGTGCCACTCTACTATATTGGCATTATTTTTGCCTTATTGATACCTACAATTTTTATAACAAAAAGGTTTATAGATGACCCTAAGGAGAGAGCCATTTTAACAATTACAGGATTGGTAGGAAATACGGGAAATATAGGTATTCCACTCGGTATTGCTCTATTTGGTATGAAATCGGTTATATATGCAACTCTAATCAATATTGCCAATGTGTTTGTAGTCTATGTGCTGGGGGTCTATATCTACTCTCGTGGCTCATTCTCAATAAAAAAGTCACTCTTTAATATTGTAAAAATTCCCATTATTCCCGCTTCGGTTGTTGCCATAATTATAAATATTAACCATATTCAACTCCCACCTCAAATTCAAGAGTTTTTTAAAATGGGAGCTTACGCAGGAATTGTGCTACAGCTCTTTCTACTCGGCACTTTTCTGTATGGTATAAAACTTAAAAAGATTAAAAAACGGCTATATATAGTGGTTTTGTCTCAAAAATTTATTACTCTCCCTCTATTTACACTATTGATACTTAGTTTTACCAATCTATCCCCCTTAGTGAAAAATGTTCTCTTTATGGAGATGATAGTTCCTCTCGCTGTTGCGAATATCAATCTCGCCTCACTCTATGATTGTAAACCTCAGGAGGTAACAGGACTTATACTGATAAGCACTTTAATATTTATACCTATTCTATTTATATTGGGTGGAGTAGGACTATTTATTTAAATTTTTTATAAACTTGTGTATGTTTACCC
>JALWZK010000259.1 GCA_027002665.1 Campylobacteraceae bacterium
TTTTAATAGAAGTCCATTTAAGATAAACTGTCCGGGTGAACCAACCTCCAACCCCTTTATAGCGTCAGAAAAACTCTCTAAGAGAGAGTTATCTATAGTATAAAATTTTGATTTTACCACCTCTATTCCAATTTTCTCTATTATCTCTTTGCACTCTTCAGCCGATATTCGTCTATGTTTTTGAGCAAACTCATATATCTCCTTTAAATCTAAATTATCTATATCTAATGGTAACCTCTCTTCTTCTATCTTTCTGCTATTATCATATAGGATAGTAGGTAGCCTCGATTTTACTGTAGGCAAAATTGATGATTTGGATTTTGTAATAAGTATAAACTCCTTATTTGGTGGAGGCTCTTCCAATATTTTTAGAAGTCTATTTTGAGATATGATTGAGAATCGAGGAGCTATAAGAATAATAAACTCCTTAATCTCATCAGCTATATAGGCTTTAGAGATAGCCTCTGTAGCATCTTCTATTAGAAACTCTCTATTTTCACTATCGATAATAGTAAATTTCTCATCTCTCTTTAACTCTTTCAGTCTCTCTAAAGCCTTATATGGCTCTTGGGTAACAATAATACTACTCTGTAACTCCTCCACTATTTTAAACTCAACTTAAACTCCTCTATCTATCTAACTCATAAACAGAGTGAAGAGTTCTTACAGCAAGTTCAGCATACTTCTCATGGATAATCATAGATATTTTAATTTCAGATGTTGAAATCATCTCAATATTAATATTCTCTTTGGCTAAGGCAGAAAAGGCGGTAGCAGCTACTCCTGAGTGGGATTTCATTCCTACACCCACAACAGAGACTTTACAGATATTACTATCGAAACTTTTACCCCCAATATCATGGTCAAAATTTTCAATAATCTCTTTTGCCTTAGAGAGTTCACTCTCTGGTATTGTAAATCCTAATGTTGTCAGCCCCTCGCTACTGGCATTTTGAATAATCATATCGACATTTATCTGCTCATCTGCCAATTTTGTAAAAATTTCTGCTGCAATTCCGGGTCTATCAGATACATCTCTTAGAGATACTCTCGCTTGATTCTTATCCAATGCTATCCCACTCACTAAAACTGCTTCCATATCTTCCATCTCCTCGCCTATAACTGTTCCATCTCCATCGGAGAATGAACTCTTTGCTACAATTTTAACCCCCAATTTTTTTGCTAACTCGACTGAGCGACTTTGAAGAACCTTAGCACCAAGCGATGCTAACTCCAACATCTCATCATAAGAGATAAAATCCATCTTTTTGGCTTTTGGCTCAATTCTGGGGTCTGTTGTATAGATTCCATCAACATCACTATAAATCTCACAAGCATCTGCCTTTAATGCTCCTGCAATGGCAACAGCAGAGAGGTCAGAACCACCTCTCCCCAAGGTTGTAATATCTCCATTTGCATTTACCCCTTGAAAACCTGCTACAATAACCACCCTATTTTTTTTTAACTCTTTCAAGATACTGTTTGGATTAATTCTCTCTATTCGTGCGTAAGTATGAAAATTATCAGTCTCAATTCCCGCCTGTTGTCCACTCATAGCAATTGAATCTATCCCCATATCTTGTAGAGCGATTGATAAAAGTGATGCTGTTACAATCTCCCCCGAACTTAAGAGCATATCCATCTCTCTTGTAGATGGTCTATCTGAAAAATATTTAGCAAAATCTATCAATTTATTGGTCTCACCACTCATTGCAGATACAACTACAACTATATCATTTCCATCTCGTTTAACCGTAGCTATACGAGATGCTACGCTTTTTATTCGCTCTAAATCTCCTACACTTGTTCCTCCATACTTATGCACTATTAACATTATTTATATGTCCCTCTTTTACAAAGTGTTCTATCACTCTCTTATATACTTTCCTCTTAAAATATGTTGCCTTTTTTAACAACTGTTTATACTCTACATATTTATAATCTTCAAACTCAGGTTCATGATAACTGTCAAGATCTATTTTGGCTCCATTTTTTAACTGCACCAGAAAATATTTCTGTCTCTGCCCATCAAATGGATACATTTTTCTGGCATTTACTCCATTCGGAAAATCATACTTTATCCAATAAGGATATTCAGCAATAACTTCAACATTGTCACAGCCTATCTCCTCTTTTAATTCACGAAGTAGTGCTTCTCTTGGAGTCTCACCACTATCAATACCTCCTTGAGGAAATTGCCATGAATTTTTTACATCTGACCGTTTACCTAAGAAAAACTCACATTTCTGTGGGTAGTCTGAAGAGAGTATAACAGCTGCGACATTTGGGCGATAACGCTTCTTTGTTCGCATTTTTTTTACTCCATCTTCGTTTAAAAAATTAATAATACAAATTGTATTAATATGATAAGATTCTAACTAAAATGTCATTAAAAAATGGTGAAAAATGCTCCTATATATTCATATACCCTACTGTGATTCTAAGTGCTACTACTGTAATTTCAATAGTTACACAGATAAATCCAATACTAAGAGAAGTTATATCTCTGCTCTACTTAGACAACTTGAGTTTGAATTAGATAGATTTAGAGTTAAAAAGGGTGAAATTGAATCGATTTTTATAGGTGGTGGAACTCCATCTACGATAAATCCCAAGCTATATAACTCTATCTTTAAACTGATAGAACCCTATATTAAGTCTCAAGCAGAGATAACTATTGAGGCAAATCCCAACTCTGCTACACTATCTTGGTTAAGTGAAATCTATAAGCTGGGAGTAAATAGAGTCTCTTTTGGAGTTCAGAGTTTCAATAATCAAAAGCTAAAAGCTCTAAATCGCTCCCACTCTGCAACTCAAGCGATAGATGCAATAGAGAGTGCTAAAAAGGTCGGATTTCCCCATATCTCTTTAGATTTAATCTATAACTATCTCGGTGATACAGAAGAGATTTTAAAAAGAGATATAGATATGGCTTTTAATCTGCCTATTGACCATATCTCAGCTTATGAATTGACAATAGAAGATGGCACAAAATTTGCTTTAAATCCAAATCTAAAACAGGAGAGTCTGTATCATCTATTTGTAGCAGATGAGATTAAAAAGAGAGGATTTGAACAGTATGAGGTCTCAAATTTTGGAAAATATAAATCATATCACAATAGAGGATATTGGCAATTAAAGGATTATATTGGAGTTGGAGCGGGTGCTGTAGGATTTAAAAAAGATAGAAGATACTATCCCCATATCAATATAGATAGTTATATTCAAAATCCATTAGATATAGAAGAGGAGATATTAACTGAAGATGATATTTTAATGGAGAAGATTTTTCTTGGATTACGAAGTGATATAGGTATAGATGAGGCTATATTAAATGATAGTATGATAGAGAGAGCAGATTTTCTAATAGAGAAAGGTAAATTGGAAAAGGAGGGAAAAGTCTATAAAAATAGAGACTTTTTTTTGAGTGATGAGATAGCTCTATATCTTTTGGATTAAAATATTATAGTTCTATTCCCATTTAAAAAGACTCTATCATTAAGCACCAGATTTAAAGCACGAGATAGAACTATCTTCTCAACATCTCTACCCGCCTTCTGCATATCTTGCCACTCAAATCTATGATTAACAGGGATTACATCTTGAGCAATAATTGGACCCTCATCTAAATCATCTGTTACAAAGTGTGCTGTTGCTCCAATAATCTTAACTCCCCTCTGATACGCCTGTCTATATGGATTTGCTCCAATAAACGCGGGAAGAAAGGAGTGGTGAATATTAATTATTCTATTGGTATAGTTAGATACAAAATTGGGAGTTAAGATACGCATATATTTTGCTAAGACTATATAGTCAAATATATATCTATCTATTATCTCCTTAATCTCCCTCTCATGCTCCTCTCTACTCTTACCCATGGCAGTTATATGAAAAAAGGGTATATCAAATCGCTCTACTAACCCCTTTAGAGTATTGTGATTTGCTATAACTGCCTTTATATTAGCATCTAATTCTCCAGCTTCATGACGAATCAATATATCCCCTATGGCGTGAGACTCCTTTGTTGCAAATATTATAATACTCTTCTTTTTAGGTTCAATAACTTTTAAATTTGCAGATTCTGGAATAACCTTTTTTAGAGCATCTCTCAACCTATTTTTATTAAAATCGCCTGTTACAACAGTTCGCATAAAAAATCTTCTATGCTCTCTATCTACAAACTCACGGTTATTTTCAATATTTAAATCTCTATCGTAAAAGACTTTTGAGATTTTATAGACTAACCCCTTCTCATCATTACAATCTATTAGAACTCTTACCCTTTTCATATATCTCCTACTTATATTTTAATAAGTGGATTATATAGTCTCATAACTTTGATTTTATTAAAACTATTTTTTTGCATCATAACTACTATGACCAACTTTAAGATAGTAGGATAATCCTAAGAGTAGGGCGGTTACACCAAACATTATATATACGGCATATATAAGCTGACTTGGGTCATTGAGTGCAAACTTAAAGACTAACATTAGAGCCTCAATAGATAGTGCAATAATAATAGAGCCTAAGAATCTGACCATCGTCTGATGTGTATCTCCATCGGTATATTTTTTCTCTTTTCCCAGAACCTCCTCTTCAAATATGGCTTTTACTAAATCAATTATTGCCAGTGATAGAGTGAGTAGAATGGTTGATTTAAACATATCATTTATCTCTACCTTATGAAAATCTAAACCGTAACCTACAAAACTTGTTACACCTTTTGTAAAGAGAAGCATAGCCACAAAGAATAGTGCTATAGAGAATACAGTATATATAACTTTACCTGCACTTCCAAAAAGAGAATCTATAGAGCTTGGGTGAATTATTCTCAATATATTTTTTAAACTAATCTCAACACATATAATATATAGAAGATTATCATTGACATCATATATTGGAAAACTCGCTGTTACTATTAGATGTTTACTTGCTATCGACGGATATGGGTCAGAGATTTCACATCTATGGTGTGCCTTTGTATTATAGTAGTATGAACGATTACTCTTATCTTTCCCTTTTCCTATTCCATTTAAATTTGGAATTTTAGAAAAATTATCTGTAATTTGAATACCATTTCCATCTAAGGCATATACAACTTCACTCTTAGGAATTGCTTTTACCAAGATACTTAAAATTTTATTTATGCTATCTATGCTATCTATATTGGCACCATAAGCTATATTACTACTTATAATATAACATAGATAACTTCTTGCCTTCTCTTTTATGGCTCTATACTCTTTTATCTCTCTATTTAACATGAGTATATCCTTATTTTTTAAGGATAAAATATATCTATTTTCCTTAAAAGGCTCTTAATGCTCTATTTTCTATTATCTCTTTTAATAGAGTGTTTACTCCCTCTATGCTTCCTATTTGAAAAACGATAATATATTATTCGTCCTCTATCTATTACTCTATTTCTCATATAGTTTCTCTCTCTTATATATCTATCTCCCCTTATATCGTCAGCATCAAAAAAAAAGCCATTATTGATGTATATTCTATCATTTGAAGGGGTGTATCCTCTATAACAATTATCTCTTATTATATATCTATCATCTATATAAATGGGTCTATACCTTCTATGATTTTTAATATCTTTTTTGACTCCCCTATGGTTAATAGTAGTTGTATTCTCCTCCGCATTACTAATAATAGCACCTATGTGGCTATCGGCTACTATATTAATAGATAAGAGAATTAATTCCACTAATATAATTTTAAACATAGAATATCCTTTTTATATTTTATATATATTTTAGTTTATATTTGTGTATTATTTGTTGTTTAAGATATAATTCTAAAAAATTAAAGAGAGTAGCTATGATGATATTGGCAGATATTGGAAATACCAGAACTCATATATATCAAAATGGTAGAGTTACACACCTATCCCATGAAGAGGCGATTAAGCTATATAGAGATAAAAGGGTATATTATATCACAGTAAAGGAGGGATTGGAAGAGAGTTTAAAAGAGTTAAAAAATTGGATAGATATATCGGATAAGATTAGACTAAATGGCTCATACCCAACTATGGGAGTCGATAGGAAAGCACTATGTCTATCTTATAGTAGTGGTATATTTATAAGTGCTGGAACAGCGATTACAGTTGATATTGTAGAAAATAGTATATATAAGGGTGGGTTTCTACTTCTCGGTTTGAGGGAATATCTAAGAGGATATGCCAATATCTCACCTGCTCTAAAAACCGATTTAAATAGAGATATAGATTTAAATAGATTACCTAAGACAACAAGAGATGGAATAAGCTATGGTATAATTGCACCTATTAAAATGGTCATAGAAAAACATCAAGATAATAAACAGATATATATCTCTGGTGGAGATGGAAAATTTATAGCCTCGCTATTTAATAATGCTATTTTTGATGAAACTTTAATTTTTAAAGGTATTATAAAAAAGATAGTCCAACACTCCTAAAGCTACATAATGTTAAAATATTTTTAAATAGCTTTAAGGAGAAGATGTGAAAAAAGCAATAGTGAGCATACTTTTATCCACTAATATTATATTTATAATAGGTTGTGGAGACATAGGTAAACCTGCAGATACAAAAGTAAAAGGTGGAGAGATAGTAGTAAACTTCTCCTCTAAGATGATGAAAGATAGCCTACTTCAAAAAGGGTTAATAGATAAAAATCAAGTTGTATTTGGATATAAAGCCTATAAGATACCATATACAACAACTGATGAGCATGGAGATAAGGTTGAGGTATCTGGACTATTTGTTATTCCTACTGAAGTGCCAACTGAAATATCTACACTGGGTTTCTCTATGGTTAGTGATGACCATGGAACAATATTTGCCAATAGTGATGCCCCCTCTGTAATAGCTTCTAATAGTGGAACACCTGATGGAGCATCAATTATATTAACATCACTCGGTGGATTTGCAACTCTACAACCCGACTATATTGGATTTGGTGATTCATATAAGAAACACTATCACCCCTTTATATTGAAAAACTCGTCAGCCTCTACAACTATAGATTTTATTAAGGCAGTCAAAAATTTTGCCTATAATAATAATATTTTACTCAATAACCAACTATTTCTTACAGGTTATAGTGAGGGTGGATATGTCTCAATGGCAACCCTTCAGAAGATAGAGGAGGAGGGGGAGTTGAGTGTAGATATGGCAATTCCAATGGCAGGACCCTATGATGTAAATTTAACCGCTTTTGGGGTTTTATCATCTCCTACACTATCTGTTCCATCTTTTATGGCAAATTTTGCCTATGCTTATGCTAAAGCCTACGATAGAGAGGTATCGACAGTTCTAAATGAGCCTTACGCCTCTAAGTTGCCGACACTAATTGATGGCTCCAAGCGAAGAGAGCTTATAGACCCTGAGCTGAGTTATGATACTACTGGTGCTACCGGACTCTTTAATCCAACTTTTGTAAATAACTTCTTTCAATATAGTAACTTTTGGTTTAGAGAGGCCGTTGTGGAAAATAGCGTTTCAGATTGGTCTCCAAATACGCCTGTTAGACTACTACACTGTCAAGGTGATGATGTTATCCCTTATGCTATCTCCCAAATTACAGAGGCAAAAATGCAGGGAATGGGTGCTAAAGATGTCAAACTTATACCTGTTGAGAAGGAGTTAAGATTAGACCATAATGTTACTCATGGAGAGTGTGGAGAGTATGCCTATAAGTTAGCAATTCGCATATTCTCTAAGATAAGAGAAGAGAAGTTTGGATATTAGGAGAGAATTATGAGAAAAATAGCAATATTGAGCATATTTACAACCTCTTTAATAGTAGCAGGTGGATATAAGATACCGGAGCAGTCACTAAACTCAATGGCACTAAGTGGGGCTTATGTGGCACACACTATGGATGCCGATAGTGCATATTTTAATCCTGCCAATATGGTATTTTTAGATTCGAATAGAGATATGATGGAGGCGGGTTTAACTATAGTCCATTTAAAAGAAAATAGATTTAGAGGGAGACAGGCACTATCTCCCACCAATATATATGATGCAAATGGAACTTCTGAAGTTGAAAATAAGACTATTCCATATTTTCACTATATATCAAATCCAATAGGTAATCTTAGATGGGGTATGAGTTTAACCGTTCCTGCTGGACTTAAAAAAAGATGGCTTGTTCACCCAGATAGATACACTATAAATACAAATGAGTTTGAAAATGCCTACCAGGAGCTATTTGCTAAGGAGTTTTCATTAAAGGTAACAGAGTTTAATCCCGTTATATCATATAAAATATCAGATAAGTTTGCTATTGGTGGAGGTATTAGAGTAGTATATTCAGAGGGAGAGGTCTATAATGATGGAAACTATGTGGGTGTTCCGATTAGAAGAGAGATGCAGGGAAATACCATTGAGTATGGATATAACTTGGCGACTACATATAGACCTCTACCCGATGTAAATCTTGCTATGACATATCGTTCTAATGTTAATTTAAATGAGAAAGCGGATAGTGGAGATGCAAATCTATATATTGGAAATCTTGGTAGGCAGTATAGTGCAAATGTAAAGATACCTCTTCCTGCCTCTCTGAATCTTGCCATTAGTAAAACTTGGTTGGATAGATTTACTCTGGAGTTTGATTATGAGAGAACATATTGGTCAAAATATAAGAGTTTAGATTTTAATTACGGCTCAAAGATACCATCTTCACTGGTCGAAGCATTTGATAATCCCAAACCTAAAAATTGGAAAGATACAGATACCTTTAGATTGGGAGCAACTCTAAAAATGGAGAATATTACATATATGTTAGCCTATGCCAAAGATGAGACTCCAGTTCCCAAAGAGTATATAAATTATGAATTACCGGATAGTGATGCAAATATCTACTCTGTCGGTGTTCGCATAGATATAAGTGATACTCTATCTTGGGGAGTTGCATATCTGTATGATGACAAGGATAGCACAACTCTCAAAGCAGGAGAGAATAGAAATGGAATTATTGGTAAATTTAGTAAAGGTGGAGCTGAGCTATTTACTACGAGTTTGAGTTATAAATTCTGATTGAGACAATTTTATCTATTATAATTAGCTTTTACATAAATTTTAGATAAAATCGCTCTAATTTTAATATTAGGTTATAGATATATGTTAGCAAAAATTTTTGGTTCAAGAAATAGTAGAATTGTAAAACGCTATTTAAAGAGAGCAAAAGAGATTAATAAATTAGAAGATAAGTATGAAAAACTCTCTGATAGTGAGCTACAGAAGGCTTTCAATAGTTTAAAGGAGTCTGTTCAAAAAGGAGAGAAGAGTTTAGACGATGTATTAAATGATTCATTTGCGATTACAAGAGAGGCAAGTAAAAGAGTCTTAGGATTGCGTCATTTTGATGTTCAACTTGTAGGTGGTATGGTTTTACATGAAAACTCTATTGCGGAGATGAAAACAGGTGAGGGTAAAACTCTTGTAGCAACTCTTGCAGTAGCACTAAATGCAATGTTGGGCAAGGGGGTGCATGTTGTAACTGTAAATGATTATCTTGCAAAGCGAGATTCCCGAGATATGGGAAAACTATATAACTTTCTGGGCTACTCTGTAGGCTGTTTAACCGCTGATATATATGATGAGAAGGTAAAGAAAGCTCAATATGACGCAGATATTACCTATGGAACAAATAATGAGTATGGATTTGATTATCTGAGAGATAATATGAAAACACGAGCTGAGGATAAGGTTCAGAGAGGACACTATTACGCCATTATTGATGAGGTGGACTCTATCTTAATTGACGAGGCGAGAACACCACTCATTATATCTGGACCTGTGCAGAGGGATGTAAACTACTATGCTAAGGCAAATGAGATAGCTCAAAAGATGGTAAAAGGTGAGAAAAAAGAGACAAAACCGGGTGAGCCAGAAGAGACCACAGGTGATTTCTATATTGATGAGAAGAATCGTCAAGTTATTATGACTGAAGATGGACTTCAGAAGGCACAAGAGCTATTTGGAGTTGATAATCTTTATGATTTAGAGCATGCTGCTATGGCTCACCACCTTGACCAAGCGATGAAGGCACACTATATATTTGTAAAAGATATAGATTATGTTGTGCAAAATGGCGAGATTATTATTGTCGATGAGTTTACAGGACGACTTAGTGAGGGTAGAAGATTTAGTGAAGGTTTACATCAAGCCTTAGAGGCTAAGGAGGGGGTTGAGATAAAGGAGGAGTCTCAAACTCTTGCAGAGATTACATATCAAAACTACTTTAGAGGATATGAGAAGTTGGCAGGTATGACCGGAACTGCACAGACAGAGGCGACGGAGTTTGCAGAGATTTATAACTTGGAGGTTATCTCAATCCCAACCAATCTTCCGGTAAAGAGAAAAGATTTAAATGACCTCATCTATAATACAGAGAGAGAGAAGTTAGATGCTGTGGTAAAAAAGGTAAAAGAGCTATATAAAAAGGGGCAACCGGTATTAATAGGAACTGCATCTATTGAAAAGTCTGAACTTATTCATGAGAGATTAAAAAAGGCAAAAATACCCCATAATGTTCTAAATGCTAAAAATCATGAGCATGAGGCAGAGATTATTGCACAAGCTGGTAAGAAGGGAGCTGTAACGGTTGCTACAAATATGGCTGGTCGTGGCGTTGATATCAAGATAAATGATGAGGTAAAAGAACTTGGTGGTCTCTATATTATAGGAACAGAGCGACATGAGAGTAGGAGAATTGATAATCAGTTGAGAGGTCGTTCAGGGCGACAAGGTGACCCTGGGGTATCACAGTTCTATTTGAGCTTAGATGATAATCTTTTGAGGATTTTTGGTGGTGAGAAGATTAGAAATATTATGAATAAACTTGGAGTTGAAGAGGGGGAATATATCGACTCTAAGATAGTTACCCGTGCAGTTGAAAAGGCTCAAAAGAAGGTCGAGAATATGCACTATGAGTCACGAAAACATATATTGGAGTATGATGATATTGCAAATGAGCAGAGAAAAGTTATATATAACTTTAGAAACCAACTTCTTGACTCCAATTTTGATATAGATAGTAAGATTAGAGAGAATAGGGCAGAGTATGTAGATTATCTCTTAGATGAGTCCGATATATATGAGGGAACGCCTAAGGAGGACTTTAATTTAGATAGATTGAAGGAGCTATTAAATAGCAAATTGGCAATAGATTTTGATAAAGAGATATTTAAAGATAAGGAGTATCATGAGATTAAACAGATACTTTATGATATCTTAGAGGAGAGTTATGAAGAGAAGATGAAACCTCTCACCAAAGAGCAGAGAAGTGAAGTTCAAAGAGTTCTATATCTACAGGTCCTAGACCCACAATGGAGAGAACATCTATATGAGATGGATGTCTTAAAGACTGGTATTGGGCTTAGAGGATATAACCAAAAAGACCCACTTACAGAGTATAAGAAGGATAGTTATAATCTATTTATGCAACTAATTGATAGAATAAAACGAGAGGCGATAGAGACGCTCCACCTTGTTCAATTTAACTTTGAAGACCCAGAGGCAGAGAGAAGACGAATGGAGGCTATCTTAGATGAGTTAGAGAAGGAGATTGAGAATGCCAAGACAAATGAAGATGAGATAGTTGAAGCAGATATTGAAGGGGTTAAAGAGGTAGAGAGAAAACCTATAAGAGCAGTAAAGAAACCTAAGAGAAATGAGCCTTGTCCATGTGGAAGTGGTAAAAAATATAAATATTGCTGTGGTAGAAGTGGACCTAAAAAGGGAATTTTAGCATAGTAGTATGAATATAAATAGAAAATTTATCCATAAAATAGTCAGACACTATCTAAAATATGATAGGGACAATCCCTTTATTTTTGTCTCTATGCTACTTGCTTTTCTGGGAATTACTACCGGTGTAATGGTGCTTATGATTGCAATGGGTATTATGAATGGAACAGAAAAGGAGTTTAAAAAGAGACTATTTGTTATGAACTATCCGATAACTCTAATTCCTACAAGATATAACAGTATAAATGATAGATTAATCTCAAAACTGCAACAAGAGTTTCCAAAGATGAAATTTAGCCCATACTATACCACACAGGTTATTACTAAAAGTGGTTCCAATGTAAATGGCTCTATCCTATATGGGGTGGATTTTGAAAGAGAGGCTGAGATAAATGAGGTATTTAAAAGGGCATTAGATAACTCCCCTTCAGATTCAAATAGTAAATATAATATAATTATTGGAAAAACCCTTGCTAAGACCTTAGGGGTCAATATTGGCAAGAAGATAACTCTATACTTTTCTGAACAACAGGCTATCGGATTTGGAACAATGCCTCTTCAAAAGAGATTTAAAATTATAGCTCAATTTGATTCAGGACTTAAAGCTTATGATAAGGCGATATTATATAGTAGCTTAGGAGCTTTCGAGAAGATTTTAAAACGAAGAGAGGGATATTATGATGGTATCCATGTCTTTACTAAACATGCCATAAGAAATGCTAAAAGGCTAAAAGAGTTTTTAAGAAAAAATCATCTCTCATCTATTATAGTTGAGGGGTGGTGGGAGCAGAATAAGAGTTTCTTTTCAGCTATGGAGATGGAGAAGACAGCTCTATTTCTGGTTCTACTGCTTATTATCTTGGTAGCCTCATTAAATATTATCTCATCTCTATTAATGACTGTTATGAGTAGGAGAAGTGAGATAGCTCTATTGAGAACACTTGGTGCTTCAAAATGGGAGATTAAGCGAATATTTTTTAAATTGGGTATTATTATTGGTGTTAGTGGAATTATTGCAGGGACAATTTTAGGATTTATTGGAATATGGGTATTAAAAACTTTTGATATAGTTCCCCTCTCTGTAGATGTATATGGTTTTTCAAAACTACCTGTCGATTTGACAACGACTGATTTTGTCTCTATTATTGTGGGAACAATTATTATTGTAATTCTATCATCTCTATATCCATCATTTAAGGCCTCATCGACAGACCCACTTAAGGTTTTAAGGAATGAGTAATCTACTCTAATT
>JALWZK010000260.1 GCA_027002665.1 Campylobacteraceae bacterium
CAAAGACTAAGGTCATGATTAAGGTCTAAGCTACCTTTTTGTAATTTTTGTCCTAATTTATAGTAAATCCCATAAAAGCTTGGATTTCGCTGATTATGTGATTTCTTTTTTAACTGTATCTCCCAGTGCTAAATCTAATAAAATAGTATCAATATTAGGAATTAATTAACCCTTTCTCATTATTCTCTATTACTCTATAACTCTATGTCCTACAAATTTGGAGTAGTTATCTAAGATTAAACCGCCTCGTCTAAATCCTAAACCACAACCCTCATAGGCAAAGAATACACCTGCTTGATAGCTCTCACCTTTACTATCTTTTGGTAGCTCTACGAACTCTTGAAAAATTGATGGAAATTCCCCATACTCTCCATCTCTCTTTTCTATAATTCTCTTATCTCTATCCATAATTATGGTATTGGCACCCTCTCTTCCAAAGATTTTCTTTTCAACTTGTGCCTTTCCTTGAAGTGGCTTGAAATCTGTCTCCAAGAGTAGTGGGTGGTTAGGGTATAAATCCCACAGTATCTTCATAAATGCTTTAGATTGGAACATTAGAGTATATGCAGGATTTAAGAAGATTGCCTTTTGATTTTGCATAATTTGAGTCATAAGTTGAGCAAGTTCAGGCTCTTCTATACCAATATCTTCCCACGGATAGAGTTTAAACCAATACTCATAATTTATATCTTTATAGAATACTCCTTCTCTTGGGTCAAACTCTACATCTTCCATATATGCAAACTCTGTTATAAAACCTGCATCTTCTGCCATTGTCTGCAGAAGTTTAACGGTGCTTTCCTCCTCCTCATTATCCTTTACAGATGAGAAGAGAATCTTCCAACCCTCATAATATCTATTGAAATCATTAATATCCCCATCTAAGGTGACAAGTCTTTTAAAATTGTCTCTGATAGCCTCATATACATTGTTAAATTGGTGAGTATCCTCCATATTATTCAGTTTTAAGATAGCCCACTGGAGTATAGCAGTCTCAAATAGAGCCGTTGGAGTGTCCGCATTAAATTCAAGTAGTTTAATCGGTTTCCCATCTACTCCACCTGCGAGGTCAAATCTTCCATATATGTGCCAATGGACATCATTCTCCCAACTCATCTTAACTGCATCTATTATATTAAATGGAATACCTATCTCATGGAATAACTCATTTTCAACTACATACTCTCCAGCCTCTACAAACATCTCATAGAGTTCATTTACAGCATCATAATAGTTATCTGCCTCTTGAGGAGTTACATTTACAATTTCAGAGGCCACATAGGGGGTTTTATCGGGATCTGTATGCCAATAGAAACCTATACTCTCTAAGAATTTATTATCTGGAACCTTTATTGGTGTTACGCTTACCATACTATATTAACCTCCAAATATTGAACGGCTGGTAGAGCGAGAGCTACTTCCAAAACCGGAACGACGAGTAGCAGATGATGAGGTGGTTGTTCTACTTGCAGATGAGAATGAACTTCTTGCCTTACTGAAACTGCTCTGTGAGCGAGAATATACACTTGGGGAGCTATAACTTGCTCTTCTATTCTGTTGATAGTTTGGATTATTAGATAGCTTATTCATAAGGGCAGCACCGATGGCACCCGCAGCCATACTTGCCATAAGTGTCCCTGCAAGTCCCAGACCTCCACTATCTCTCACCTCTTCAGGTTTCTTAGTTAAAGCTGATGTTCCAGCCTCTACTCTCTTCTCCTCCTCTTTTACAAGTTTATCTATCTCTGCTTGAGATAAAATTCTCTCCGTTCCATTTGCATCTCTTAAGATAACTCTTGTATTAACACTTGGAACCTCATCAATAATCTTATAGGTTGTCTTATTTGTATCCTTATTAATATACTCTTGAATAGTTACAGTAGCACCCTTCTTTTGAATTTGACTATTCTGTTCTACCTGATTTTGAGAATTATCTCCACACCCTTGCATTGTAGCCAGTATTAAAGCACCCATACTACCAATAATCGTAGCACTTGAAATATTTTTTATATGTCTATTCACCTGTTTTCCTTTTTTTTAAAATTCCATCTTTCTAAGATTATAACTTAGAAAGATAGATGAAAAGTTAACTATATAGCATCTGTTGCTATTTTTGCTACTCTTTGAGCAAATGCCGATTTATCATCAGGCTCTAATCCTTCTGAGAGTTTTGCACTATCAAATAGTATCCATGCCATATCTGCAAATTTCTCTTTATCCTCTAACTTATTTAATTTCTTTATCATCTCATGGTCGGGATTTATCTCTAAGATTAGAGGTATCTTTGGAGCCTCTTGTCCCATTTGAGCAAACATGTATGCCATTCCTGCCATTGGGTCGCTACTATCTTTTACAACGCAAGATGGGCTGGTTGTAAGTCTTGTAGTTGTCTTAACCTCTTTTACCTCGTCTCCAAGAACCTCTTTAATTCTATCTGTAAGAGCTTTAAACTCTTTACTAATCTCCTCTTTCTCCTTTTCTGTCTTACTATCTGGAGCATCTATGGTTGTAATATCTTTAAATGTCCACCCTTTAAATGTTCCAATGGTAGGGGTTACAATCTCATCTACCTCTTTATCATCTAAGATGAGAACCTCTATATTTGCCTTTTTATATGCTTCAAGTAGAGGGGAGTTTTTAAGAACCTTCTCATCTTCTCCGATAATATAGTATATCTCTTTCTTTTCAGAATCTCCACGAGAGATATACTCATCAAGCCCCACCATTCCATCTTGCATAGATGATTTATATCTAACTATCTCTAAGAGTAGCTCCTTATTGGTATAGTCTTGGAAAATTCCCTCTTTAATAACTCTATTATACTCTTGAGTAAATATTTTAAAATCATCATCTTTTAATTTTTTAATAGCTTGAAGGATTTTCTTGGTTGAGTGCTGTTTAATATTCGCAATAATTCTATTTTTTTGTAGAATTTCACGACTGATATTTAGTGGTAAATCCTCACTATCTATAATACCCCTTACAAATCTTAGATATGTTGGGAGTAGCTCTTTATCATCATCTGTAATAAATACTCTCTTTATATATAGTTTTACACCACTCTGATAGTCTGCTCTATATAAATCCATTGGAGCTTTCTTTGGAATATAGAATAGGGTTGTAAACTCGTTAGTTCCCTCTACTTTATTATGTAGATATGTTAAAGGCTCCTCATCTCCATGGGATAGAGATTTATAGAACTCTATATAGTCCTCTCTCTTTAGAGAAGATTTAGGAAGTGTCCAGAGAGCTGTTGCCTCATTTACCTGTTCACGCTTTTTAACCTTTTTAGTCTCCTTCTTGTCTCCCTCTCCTGTTGTCTCCTCCTCTGTATAGTTCAACATAATAGGGTATGGGATATGGTTAGAGTATTTTTTTATAACCTCTTCAACTCTCCATCTACTTAAAAACTCCTGCTCATCATCTTTAAGTTTAATATATACCACTGTTCCATGTGACTCTTTAGTTACCGGCTTAATCTCAAATTCACCTGTTCCATCTGTGCTAAACATATAGGCCTGTTCTTCACCAGCCTTTTTGGTAATTACATCTACCTTAGAGGCTACCATAAATACAGAGTAGAAACCTACTCCAAACTGTCCTATTAAATTACTATCTTTCTTTGCGTCACCTGTAAGTTTCTCCACAAATGATTTAGTCCCAGACTTAGCAATAGTTCCAAGATGATTAATTAAATCATCTTCATTCATTCCTATTCCATTGTCGCCGATGGTTAAGGAGTTATCATCTCTATCTATGGTTACATTTATCTCTCCCTTCCAGTTCTCATCTTTAAACTTATCATCTGTCAGTTTAATATAATTAAACTTATCAATAGCATCACTAGCATTTGATATTAACTCTCTTATAAATATCTCTTTATTTGAGTAAAGTGAGTGAGTCATTAATTTTAAGAGTTGACCTATCTCTGTTTGAAATTGATGTTTTGACATTCTATAT
>JALWZK010000261.1 GCA_027002665.1 Campylobacteraceae bacterium
GAGTGGGAGTTGGCACAACTATCTTTTTAAAATTTTACTAACAGTTTGCTAATACTTTGCTAATACTTCACTAATACTTTTGTATTATAATCTTTTTATAAAAAATACAAAAGGATTTAGATATGAATAGATTAACAATAGGTTCAATCATAACAGCAACACTACTTATAGTAGGTTGTGGAAATAATGGAGGTAGTAGCACTCCTACAACATCATCTCTAAGTGACTCTT
Organism: Campylobacteraceae bacterium; assembly: GCA_027002665.1. Classification (GTDB taxonomy): domain Bacteria; phylum Campylobacterota; class Campylobacteria; order Campylobacterales; family Sulfurovaceae; genus UBA1140. The sequence continues at coordinate 232 of JALWZK010000261.1, forward strand.
CAACTCCAAGCAATAGTAGTGAAGCTAATAGTGTGGCTCAGAAGATTGGAAAAGGATATTATGTTGATTCTGCCGTTGAAGGGGTAGATTATCAGTGCGATAATCAGAAAGGAACAACAGATGAGAATGGAACATTTACTTTTAAGAGTGGAAGTGATTGTAATTTCACCTTAGGAGGTATTAAGTTAAGAGATATTAATGGCTCTCTATTAGAAGATAATATTACAATATTAGAGACAAATGAGACAGTAGCTCAACTACTCCAAACCTTAGATAGTGATGGAAATGCCTCTAATGGTATTCAGATATCAAAAGGTGTAGGTAAGGTAATTAGAGAGACACTACCATCTTTAAGTGATTTGAATCAAGACCTTTTAGAGGCAATCCATGATAGATTAAAGAGTGAATTAAAAGAGTATCATGGTAAAGTGGTAGATAGAAATCAGACAATAGAGCATTTAAATAGAACCAAGGCTGAATTGGAAGCGAGACATATTAGAACTCACTTAGATGTAGAAGCAGAACATAGACATAGAGGTAGAAGAGATAACAATGATTCTATGAGTGGTTCTATAAATATAAATGGTCACCATAGTGAAGATAGTAATAATAGTATTAGAGATGAGTTAGATACTCATAGAGGAGATATAAATGAGACTGGACATAATAATTCATATATAGATATGGATAATAATGGTAGTATGGGTGAAGTAATGAGTGGTGTTCATACTCATTCTCATTCAAATTCAAATAGTGATGAAAACAGTTCACCTCGTAATAGTGTAGCTAACTCTCTTGGAGATATGATGAGAGGAAATGGAGAGGAGAGAGAATCTCACAATAATCAAGAGCAACAAGAACACTCTAATAACTCATCATCTCAATCTCATGGAGTAGATGATAATACATCTATGCCACCATTTACATCTAATATGGGAAATCACAACTCCTCTAATAGTCAAGAGCAGGAGCATTCAGGCAGTTCATCATCTCAACAGACAGGTTCACATAGTCAAAGTAACTCAGGAAATAATAGTAATCAAAGTGGTTCAGAAAATCATAACAACCAAAATAGTTCATCTAATGGAAGTAGTCACACTTCACCAACAGGAAGAAGAGGATTTTAAAGTCAATCTAATCTCACTCTCTCAAATTACAGTTTGAGAGAGATTTAACTCTCTAATCCCCAATCTATCCATAAGCCTATATCACTTGGTCTCTTTAAACTCCTTTCCAATTGCTCTAAAAAACTATCTCGACTAATGCTCTTAGCCCCAAGACTCATTAGATGTGGGGTTTCTACTTGACAATCGATAAAATCATAATCCTTTCGAACTAATATATTACAAAATATTCTAAGTGCTACCTTGGAGGCATCTGGCATAAGTGCAAACATAGACTCTCCAAAAAATGCCTTTCCCATAGATATACCGTAAAATCCACCAACCAACTTATCTTTATAGTATGTCTCAATGGAGTGTGCAAATCCCATCTCATGTAGTTTAATATAGGCACTTTTCATCTCATCTGTTAGCCATGTCCCCTCCTGCCCTGCTCTTGGAACTTTGCTACAATACTCTATTACCGCTCTAAAATTGGTATCAAATTTGACCACATATCCCTTATTTCGAATAACTCGTCGTAGAGATTTACTCTCTTTAAACTCATTCGGATACAGAATCAATCTGGGATTTGGGGACCACCATAAGATAGGGTCACCCTTATTAAACCATGGAAATATTCCACTTCTATATGCAGTTAATAGCCTATAGGGATTTAAATCTCCTCCATAGGCCAATAGCCCTTCATCAGTTGCATATCTTGGATTTGGAAATATGTGAGCTTTTCCTATCTCAGCTATATAGAAATCATCATCATACATTGAAGACAAAATCTAACCTCTCATCTCTATATCCTATTTCTACAACTCCACCATCTTTCAATCTTCCAAATAGAATCTCATCTGTTAAAGGCTCTTTTATCTCCTTATCGATAACTCTTGCTATCTCTCTCGCTCCATATATATCACTATACCCCTCTCGTGCGATATACTCCAATGCCTCTCTATTTAATTTAATAGTTATATTTCGACTCTTCATCTGCTCATTTAATTTCTCTATCTCTCTATCCACTATTTGGACAATAACCTCAAAATTGAGATTGTTAAACTCAACTACAGCACTCAATCTATTTCTAAACTCTGGAGAGAAGAAACTTTTTAAGGCGTTATCTGTTTTGCTACTATTATTTTTAGCAAACCCCATAACATTAGCCTCTTTTGTGCCTATATTTGATGTCATAATTAAAATTACATTTTTAAAATCACTCACAACTCCATTATTGTCTGTAAGTTTTGCTCCGTCCATCACTTGAAGTAGAATATTCATAATATCGGGGTGTGCCTTCTCTACCTCATCGAGAAGTAACACAGTATGGGGATTCTTTTTTATCATCTCTGTTAAGAGACCACCCTGCTCATATCCAACATATCCCGGAGGTGCCCCTATTAGTCTGCTGAGAGCATGTTTCTCCATATATTCACTCATATCAATTCTCTCGAAATGGATATCCATACTCTTTGCTAACTCTTCACTCAGTGCCGTCTTTCCAACTCCCGTTGGTCCCACAAATAGGAATGAGCCTATAGGTTGGTTATCCTTATTCAATCCTGCATAGGAGCGTTTAATCGCTTGGACTACACTATCTATGGCTCTATCTTGTCCTATAATTTTTCTCTTTATCCTTTTATCTAAATTTTTTAACTTAGCTGTATTATCAGTGGATACTACAGTTGATGGTAGTTTTAACATTCTGGCAACACTCTGCTCTATATCTATGCTATTTATAGTTATATCTCTTTTATCTTGTAGCATAAAGTGCGCTCCAACCTCATCTATAATATCCATTGCCTTATCAGGTAAAAATCTATCATGAAGATATTTTACACTCAAAGTAATTGCACTCTTTAAAGCCTCATCTGAAAAATGAATATTGTGATACTCTTCATATTTATGTTTAATACCTTGAAGTATCTTCATAGTATCATCAAAGTTTGGCTCCTCTATATCAATCTTAGAGAATCTTCTCGATAGTGCCTTATCCTTATCTAAGTGGTTTCTAAATTCACTATAGGTTGTAGCTCCAATACATTTTAGCTCTCCCCTTGCGAGAGCCGGTTTTAATAGATTGGCAGCATCCATACTACCACCACTTGTAGCACCTGCACCGACTAAGGTGTGTATCTCATCTATAAATAGTATAGATTTCTCTATACTCTGAAGCTCTGTCAAGACACCTTTTAACCTCTTCTCAAAATCTCCTCTATATTTAGTTCCGGAAATCATGGAACCTAAGTCTAATGCAAATATCTTACTATCTTTCAATATTTCGGGTACACTACCTTCAGATATTTTAAGTGCTAACCCCTCTGCGATAGCAGTCTTACCAACTCCCGGCTCTCCAACCAGTAGTGGATTATTCTTCTTTCTTCTACATAGAGTCTGCATTACTCTATCTATCTCACTATCTCTACCAATTATAGGGTCAATTTTACCCTTTTTGGCAAATGTTACCAACTCCACTGTATAGGCATCTAAATTTGGATACTCCTCCTCATCTATAAACTCTATATCATTATCCTCTTCATCTTCGGTATCTTTACTCTTAAGTAGGTTGAGATGAGAAATTACCTCTAAAATATCTATTCTCTCAATCCCCTCTGCGTTCATTATCTTATATGCATAACTCTTCTCCTGAGTAAACATCGAGGCTAACATATCCCCAATAGTTGCCTCACTCTTTCCGGCACTATTTATATGCATCATCATATCATTCATAACATGTGATAGAGCTACTGTCTCATAAGGGTCATCAATCTCCCCATTTTCATTTAGTTCTAAAACAGGCACATTATTCTTGAGATATGTTGTGGTTAATTCCTTCATATACTCGATATTGGCACCTATTGTGGATAATATCTCTCTCCCCTCGCTACTATTTAATATAGATAAAAAAATATGTTCAAGCGTAAGATACTCATGTCGATTATCTTTGGCATATCTTACAGACTCTCTAAATACTTTGTTAAGCTCTATACTTATCATTTTTTATCCTTTTACTTAATTAAACCTCTTCAACTGTTGCAAGGAGTGGAAATCCATTGCTCTTAGCTAATTTTCTAACTTGATAAACCTTCGTTTGAGCTATATCATAGGTATAGATACCACAGACCGCTTTACCCTCTCTATGAACCTTCAACATAATCTGTTCAGCTTCAAATCTGCTTTTATGAAAGATAGCCATTAAAATCTCTATTACAAAATCCATTGTTGTATAGTCGTCATTATGTAATAGAACCTTATATTTTGTAGGTTCATCTAATCTTAATATTGAGTTTATCTCTTCTTCTATCTTTGGCAATCTTTAATCCTCTATCATAAATATTATATAATAGAGTATAGCCTATTTTATGTTACAATCTAATTTAATTATTCATATAAAAATTTATATAAAGATTGGAGATTAATTGTGAAATTTCTCTTTATTACAGCGACAAATACCAATATTGGTAAAACTTTTGCCTCATTAAAAATAATTGAAAATATAGCAAAACATAAAATAGAGATTGGTGTTTGTAAACCCATAGAAACTGGTGTTATTTATGAGCCTGAAGATGCTAAAAAACTCTTAGAAAAAGTTCAAATTTATAATAAAAAATTTAAATCTATGGGACCCAAAAGTGTAACTGCATACACATTTCCTCTACCCTCTGCACCATTCTGTGCTGATATAGAGAGAGAAATTAAAATAGATAAAATTAAGGAGAAAATTGAAGAGTTATCTAAACTATCTGATATATTAATTATTGAGGGGGCTGGTGGACTACTTGTTCCAATTACAAAAGATTATATGATGATAGATTTAATGCGAGATTTAAATGCTAAGGTGCTTCTAATAACTCCGTCCAAATTGGGTTGTATAAATGATACACTACTTAGCATAGAGGCTCTTAAAAATAGAGGTATAGATTTTGATTGGTGTGTAAACTTATATCAAGATAGAGAAGAGTTTAAGAGAGTAACACAACCATTCTATGATAGCTATTTTAAGGGAGAGTGGTGGTTTTTAGATGAGGGATTGGAGAATTTTATAGAAAAGTTGCTATTATAAAAATATGAAAAATATGAAAAATAGAAAAATAGTAATTACCTATGGAACTTACGACATGCTCCATAGAGGACATATGAATTTATTAAAACGGGCTAAGGCACTTGGAGATTATCTAATTGTAGGCGTAACAGATGAGAATTATGACCGCTCAAGGGGGAAATTAAATGTTATTCAAAGCACAAAAAAGAGAGTAAAGGCGATAAAGAAGCTCGATTTTGTCGATAAAGTTATAGTAGAGAAGCATAAAAAGCAGAAGGCTCAAGATGTAATCAAGTATGGTGTCGATATTTTTGCTATTGGAGATGATTGGGTTGGTGCCTTCGATTATCTAAAAGAGTTTGTAGATGTTGTATATCTTCCACGAACAGAGGGAATCTCCAGCACAAAACTCAGGAGAGAGAATTTCGATTCAATTAAGATGGGAATAGTTGGGCTTGGAAGGGATACTCAAGCTTTCATCGATGAGGCTCAATTTGTATCAAATATAAAGATAGATAGAATCTATGGAGATGATTTTTTTGCTATTAAAAAGTTTACAAAAGAGAGTGCTATAATTAAATTTGGACATGATAATTATGATGAGTTTCTGGATAGCCCAATTCAAGCAGTCTATATAGATACCTCCCTAAGAAAACACTATATATTAATAAAAAAGGCTCTACAAGCGGGGAAACATGTTCTATGTGAACACCCCATTGCACTCAATAGAAAGGAGTTAAAGGAGCTATTAAGCTTAGCAAAATCTAAAAAGTTAATACTTCTTACCGCTCTAAAAACAGCCTTTTTACCGGCATTTAATCAACTCTTAAAAGAGCTTAAAAAGGGAGATATTGGCGAGATAAAGGAGGTTAGAGCTACACGAACATCTCTATATAGAGAGAAGAACTATCCCGATAGTTTTATGGAGCAGGGGGCTACAAATATATTATCGGGTTATCCATCTCTACTAATTCATAAAATCTTAGGGAAGAGAAAATCTATAAAATTTTTTGACCAGATAGAGAAAAATTATGATATTAGTAACTTAATTATCACTACCCATAAAAACAATACAATAGGAATTGCAAGAGTTGCTACAGCTATTAAATCTGAAGGAGATGCGGTTATATCTGGGACAAAAGGGTATGTATATATTCCTGCTCCATGGTGGCTTACAAGAGAGTTCTATTTTAGATTTGAAGATACACATAAGAGTTATAAGTTTCATTATGAGTTTGAGGGGTGTGGACTTAGATATATGATTGCTGAGTTTGCTTCACTTATTCAGAGAGATAAAAGAAAATCCAAAATGCTAACTCCATCTGATATGGTATCTATTAGTAGAGTTGTATTGGATTACAATGAGTTTAAAAATAAGAGTAATAAAAAAAAGGAGAAATAATTTATGATATATGAAGATTATTATATCTTTACACCGGGTCCGGTTAAGATGTCCGATGAGATTTTAGAGATTGGAGCAAAACAGACACCATACTTTAGAAATAGTAAATTTTCGGAGGTGATATTCAACTGTGAAAAGGGGCTTTTAGAGATAGTAAATGCTCCAAAAGGTAGCAGAGTAATATTTTTAACAGCTTCTGGGACTGCCGGTATGGAGGCTGCTATTATAAATCTTTTAAATAGAGATGATAAGGCATTGGTTGTTAATGGTGGTGGATTTGGACAAAGGTTTGTAGATATATGTGCAACTCACTCAATTCCACATAGAGATTTCAGAGTAGAAGATACAGATTTAACCAATATAGAGGAGTTAGCACCCAAAGCTAACTTTACTTCACTTGTTGTAAATGGTCATGAGACATCTATTGGACAGCTCTATAATCTCAATGCAATGGGAGAGTATGTTAGAAAGCATAATCTATTTTTTATAGTAGATGCTATTAGTATGTTAATAACCGACCCGATTGATATGTCTGCACAAAATATTGATGTGATTATTGCAAGTAGTCAAAAGGGGTTAGCACTCCCACCCGGTTTAACAATGGTGATTTTATCTCCAGAAGCGATTGATAGAGTTCGAGATATAGATAATCTCTACTTCAATTTTAAAGATTATCTAAAAAATGGAGAGAGAGGGCAGACACCATATACCCCAGCTGTAACTATTATATTGCAGTTGGAGGCGAGATTGGCACAGATTAAAAGAAGAGGTGGTGTAAAAGAGTCTATTAAGAGAGCTAAGGAGATAGCAGAATATTTTAGAGCATCTATTAAAGATTTACCTCTAAAATTTTATACCTCATATATGCCAAATGCTATGACAACCTTAACGCCCACAGATGGCAAGAGGGCAATAGATATAGTAAATAGCTTAGAGAAGGAGTATAAAATTATGGTCTGTCCCAATGGTGGAGATTTAAGAGATGTAATATTTAGAGTCTCTCACATGGGAGAGATGACAAAATCTTATGTCGATGTCTTAATAGATGCAATGTTCAATTTTTATAAAATAGCGAGAAGATAGGTGAATATAGAGCCTAAGATATTGAGAGAGGCTCAACTCATTATGTTGGAGACTCTCATTGAGTTTGATAGGATTTGTAAAAAGCATAATCTGGACTATTGGTTAGATAGTGGAACTCTACTCGGTGCGGTTCGACACAAGGGATTTATTCCGTGGGACGACGATATAGATATAGCTATGCCCGTGGAGGATTATCAAATATTTGCAAAGGTGGCACGAGATGAATTACCAAAGGATATGTTTCTACAGAATAGAGATACAGACCCATCATTTCCATTTGACTATATGAAAATTCGCTCATCTAAGGCTATAATTATAGAACATCATGAGAGAGGTAAAAGAGTTAATTATCATCAAGGGGTTTTTATAGATATATTTCCAATGTTTGCAATTAAAGAGACCAGATTAAACCATCTATTTTATAAATATACCTTTGCCACCATTAGATTCTTCTCTGCAAAAAAGTTTGATTGTATAAGAGTCCGAAAAGTTTTAAAAAAATCTCTTGAGAGGTTACACCTCGGTTGGGATAAAAAAGAGGGGACATCGGTTATATATAGTGGAAAGATGCCAGATGTGGCAGGAGCCTTTAAGTATAGTGCTATATATCCATTAAAAAAGATAGAGTTTGAGGGGTTAGAGTTTTTATCTCCAAATGACCCACACCACTACTTGGAGAATATATACTCATTTGACTATATGGAGCTACCTCCGATTGAGAAGAGAACCAATCATGCTTATAAGATTACTATTTTAAAAAAAAGTGACTGATTTTTTAATCAGATAAGCTTACTCTTAGATAATAAAGTATAAAAGTATAAAAATTAATATAGGAGTATTAATGACAAAAGAAAATGTTTTAGAAGCATTAAAGAGTGTAACCTATCCGGGATTTACAAAAGATATTGTAACTTTTGGATTTGTAAAAGATATAAATATTAACGGTAAGAGTATAGATTTACTCATAGATATTACCTCTTCAGCAGATGAGGTTAAGGCACAGATTCGAGATGATATTACAAAAGAACTCAAAAAATTGGGATTTGATACTATAAATATAGAGATTAAAGCACCAAAACCGCCGAGACAGATGAGTAACTCTGTAACAGGTAAAAATATTGCTCCTCATGTGAAGAGTTTTATAATGGTAAGTTCTGGAAAGGGTGGAGTTGGAAAATCAACAACATCTGTAAATCTTGCAGTCGCAATGGCAATGCAAGGGAAAAAAGTTGGACTACTTGATGCAGATATATATGGACCTAATATACCAAGAATGATGGGAATAGCAGAGCAGAAACCGGAAATTCAAGGGAATAAGGTTCTACCTCTCAGGGCTTATGGTGTAGAGGTTATGTCTATGGGTTCACTTATGGAAGAGGGGCAGTCGCTTATCTGGCGTGGAGCTATGATAATGAAGGCTATAGAGCAGTTCCTAAGAGATATTTTATGGAGTGAACTTGATGTGCTTGTGATTGATATGCCTCCGGGAACAGGTGATGCACAATTAACCTTAGCACAATCTGTTCCGGTTACAGCAGGAATTACAGTCACAACCCCTCAAGAGGTGAGTCTCGATGATAGTAGAAGAAGTTTAGATATGTTCAAAAAACTTCATATTCCAACTGCCGGAATTGTAGAGAATATGAGTGGATTTATATGTCCAGAGTGTGGCACAGAGTCGGATATTTTTGGAATGGGCACAACTGAAGCCGTTGCAAAAGAGTATAATATAGATGTAATTGCGAAAATTCCTATAGAGCCAGCTATTCGAGTTGGTGGAGATAGTGGAATGCCTATTGTCTATCATAAACCGGATTCCGAAACTGCAAAACGATACCAAGAGGCAGCTAATAGGCTTTTAAATTTTATAGATAAGGTTATTGAAGAGGGTAGAGCAAGTAATCAAGCTATTCAACCTACAACACCACCGGGAGTTAGTGCTTGTAGCTTATAGTAATAGGGGGTTAAATTAACCCCACTTAAAGGAGTTTGATGAAAAGAAGTTTATCTATTATTGCACTATTATATTTAATTGGCTGTGGAAGTAATGGAGGAAATAGTATCTCTATAGATATGGCAGACTACTATCCTAATGAAAATATGGAAAAGAGTTTCTATGTGATAACAGATAGTGGAGATAATAATCAATATGATGAGGATATATCGATAGATAGAGGTGTCATTACAGTAAAAGTTGATAATGTTGTAAAGCGAACCATTACTATTAATGATAATGGAATTATTGAAGAAGATAGTGATAGTAATCTAACTAAAACCATGAAGCGTTATATCCAAGTTGGAGAGATACTATACACTCTTCCAAAAAGCACGATTATCCAAGATATAAAATTTGAGGATACTATCTTAGGTCATAAGAGTATAGAGGCTACTACAACATGCCGACTTGAAAGAAAATTAGATAAGTTAGATAAGTATGATATTCAATATAGTGGAGATATTCTTAAATTTAAGTGTATAGAGGATAAAAAGATTAAGACTGAGGTCAGAGATAACCTACCGGACTATATCAATCTACAAGATGGTGAAGAGAGGTCGGACTATAATATCTCCTATTTCTATATGGAAAAGAGTGTGGGATTGATTGCTATTATAGATGATGACTGCATTATAGATGATAAAACGAATGGTAAAACACGAATTAACGATACAAGTTTAAGATGTAAACAAAAGAGATATACCCATACATTTTATTTAAAGTAGAATAAAGAATAACACAATTATTACACAAAATCTCTTTATACTTACAATTGTCAATAAAAAAACACACTAAAGGACACAAATGATGAAAAACATAGTTAAAATGTTAGCGGTTTCTGCACTACTAAGCCCGGCAATTTATGCAGGAGCAAACACAGCGGCGTGTGTAGGTTGTCATGGAGCAAACTTTGAGAAAGCGGCACTTGGTAAATCTAAAATCGTAAAAGATATGTCAAAAGATGAAATTGTAAAAGCTCTTAAAGGGTATAAAGATGGCAGTTACGGTGGAGCTATGAAAGGTATTATGAAAGGTCAAGTAGCAAAACTAAGTGATGCTGATATTGAAGAGATTGCGGCTAAGGTTGGAAAAAAATAGTAAAAAGAGACATCTCCTTATTAACCTCGTTTGAGGTTAGTTTATAGTCGTTGTAATTTTTTAAGGGCATATTTCACAATAGAGGCAGTATCGCCAGATGCTCCCTTTATTGCAGATTGAATATGCTCCCCCTTAAATCCAAGACTTTCCAATGCTAAGATTGCATCTCTAAGACTACTATCTATACTTTTACCACTATCAATAGTAAAATCGGATAGCTCAACCAAAATTCTATTAGCAGATTTTATTCCAATTCCCGGCACCTGCTTTAACATTTTACTATTTCCATTTGCAATAATCTCCGCAAAAGTGGTTGGAGAGAATGTAGAGCAGACTGCCATTGCCACCTTTGAACCAATCCCATTAATCTTAATAAGTGTATCAAACATCTTCTTTTCATTTTTATCTAAAAAGCCAAATAGGAGATTTGTATCTTCTCTAATAATCTGCGTTAATAGAAGTTTTACCCTATCCTCTACAATACGGTTTGATGTATTTATAGATATATGCACCTCATATATCAATCCATTTGTATTTATATGTAGTAGAGTTGGCTCTTTCTTCTCAATAGTTCCTTCAATTCCTACCAACATTTAAAATCTCCCGATAAATATTAACAAAAGTATATCAAGTTTTGCTAAAATTCCATTATGAAATTAAAATCTATATTTACAAACAGTTTTGGCATTCTATTTTCAAGGGTTACAGGTTTAACCCGAGATGTTATTATGGCTTCAGCACTTGGAGCATCTATCTATACAGATATGTTTTTTATCGCTTTTAAATTTCCAAATCTATTTAGACGAATATTTGCCGAAGGTGCATTTACACAAGCCTTTATGCCATCATTTGTAGCCTCTAAACATAAAGGGGTATTTGCTACTGCCATATTTTTAAGATTTATGCTATTTATATTTATAATCTCTCTTATAGTTACTCTATTTCCAGAGCTTGTAACTAAACTCTTAGCTTGGGGTTGGAGTGAAGATTTAATCGAAAAAACTGCCCCATTGACTGCCATAAACTTTTGGTATCTCGATTTTATATTTATGGTTACATTTTTAGCAACTCTATTACAATATAGAGAACACTTCGCAACAACTGCCATCTCAACCTCTCTTCTAAATATATCTATGATTAGTGCAATGTTAATATATATGCAGAGTGACCCTAAAGTGATTGTATATGCTCTTAGCTTTGGAGTTTTAATTGGAGGTATCTTACAGGTAGTTGCACATTTAATTACAATAAAAAGATTTAAGCTACATAAGATACTTATAGGTGGTTGGAGATATAGAGATAAAAAAGATGTTCAAAATGAGAAGAGAAACTTTACTAAACTATTTATTCCATCGGTTTGGGGAAACTCTGCACCTCAAATATCATCATTTCTCGATACATTTCTCGCATCTTTTCTAATTACAGGCTCTGTCTCATATCTATTCTATGCAAATAGAGTATTTCAACTCCCATTAGGAATTATTGCGATAGCCACGGCAACTGCCCTATTCCCATCTATCTCAAAAGCCCTAAATAGAGATGATACAGAGGGGGCATATAGTAATCTCTCAAAAGCCTTTTGGCTACTCTCTTTTCTATTGGGTGCATCTGTCGCAGGAGGAATAATTCTATCAGAGCCTATTGTTTGGCTACTATTTGAGAGAGGTGCATTTACAAAGCTTGAGACCTTAGAGACTGTAAAGGTGCTTAGAATGTATATGATAGGACTTATGCCCTATGGGTTTGCTAAACTCTTCTCTATGTTTCTATATGCCTCCAATCGACATGGAAAAGCTGCTAAGATAGCTACAATTGCACTTATAGTAAATATAGTTACCTCCTTTATACTTATAAAACCTTTGGGTGCTATGGGGTTAGCACTGGCAGGAAGTGTTGGTGGTTGGGTTCTATTTATCTTAACTATAAGAGAGGTTGGGTTTAATAGATTTTTTACTATTATAAAATCAAAAAATAGTATCTATTTCTTACTAT
>JALWZK010000262.1 GCA_027002665.1 Campylobacteraceae bacterium
AGCTTATATTTAGTAGAAATTTGGTTAAATATGTTTTGAAAAGGTAATATAGTCTCTTTTAAGCTGTATTTAAGTTTTATAAGATGCCCATTTTATGGGATTTTGTAAAAAATGACTTTAAATTTAAGCTGATTTTAAGCAAATTAATTGTATTATTTTTTCAAGAGAACGCCGAAATATGGTTATTTGGCTGCTGTTTTAATATACTCCCTTATAGGGTTTGAAACTCTTTTTCTGCAACTTACCATCATACATTTGTTTAGTTTTAATATACTCCCTTATAGGGTTTGAAACTATTCAACAGAAGAGCATGGGCAATGGTCGAATTAGTTTTAATATACTCCCTTATAGGGTTTGAAACATCTGTGGTTCATCTACATCATATTTAGCTATATAGTTTTAATATACTCCCTTATAGGGTTTGAAACAAGGCAATCTTTCAAGTTTGTATCTAAGTTTACCAAGTTTTAATATACTCCCTTATAGGGTTTGAAACAAAGTATCAAGAACATCTATTGGTAAAGAGAAGTCTGTTTTAATATACTCCCTTATAGGGTTTGAAACCTAAAGCTATGCTTGATGAAAATATCCAGCTGGACGGTTTTAATATACTCCCTTATAGGGTTTGAAACAATGCTAATACACTATATATTACATCAAAAAGAGAAGTTTTAATATACTCCCTTATAGGGTTTGAATAGTAAGAAATATTAGATAAGAGAATAAGCCAATCTCTTTAACCCTTTAAAGTCACTCTTTCCACTTCCAAGTCTTGGTAGAGTATCTACTTTAAAATATCTACTTGGAGTATATAGAGGATTTAAACCCAATGATTTAATCTCAACTCTTAACTCATCTAAATCCTTAGTCCCCTCTAAGAGGAGGATTATCTCTTCTCCTTTTTTAGGGTGTGGTATAGCTGTAACTGCAATTTGTGAATCCTCATCTAATAGTCTATTTATCTTCTGTTCAATAGCTCCTAAGCTTATCATCTCTCCACCAATTTTTGCAAATCTACTATATCTATCTACAATAGTTACAAAACTATCTTCGTCAATATGCCCCTTATCGCCTGTCACATAGTATTTAATTCCATCTATCTCTCTAATTACATCTGTTGCTCTCTTTAAATAACCTTTCATAACCTGCACCCCACCTATTAACATCATTCCATCTTCTCCGATTGGGAGCGGTTCATAAGTATCTGGATTAACTATTATAAAGTTAGTTCCCGGAATTGGCATACCTATTGTCCCCTTTTTATCTCCTATCTGGATATGGTAATCATCTGGGTCAATCTTATCAAGTAGATTACAACTTGCGACAGGTGCCGTCTCTGTTGTGCCATACCCCTCCAATATCTCCTTTCCAAACCTCATCTTAAATAGTTTTGCCACATCATCAGATAACTTCTCTGCTCCTGCCACTACCATTCTTAGTGATTCAAACATTAAAGGGTGAATTTTTCTATTTCGTGCATATAGTCTATAGAATGTAGCTGTTCCAAATATAATTGTAGCTCGATATTTCAGTGTCAATTTTGCAATACCCAATCCATCTGTTGGGTCGGGGTGAGATACAACAGGGACTCCCTCTACTATTGGGAGAAGTGTAGTCACAGTCAATCCAAATGAGTGAAATATTGGAAGAGTTCCAGCAATTATATCTTGTGTAGTCGGATTTAAGATAGTAATAACCTGCTTAATATTTCCCATAATATTTTTATGGGTTAGCTCAATCCCCTTCGGTGTTCCCTCACTTCCACTTGAAAACATTATAACGGCAGTAGAGGAGGTATTAACTCGCTTTATAAATAGAAGTTTGAGAAGCTTTGTCGGAAGAAATCTCGCTAATATATACTGTTTTAACTGCTCTGCTCTATTAATTTTAGCTTTTATATCCTCCAGATAGATAATATCTCTACCCTCTAAGACCTTATCAAGATTAAAACCTTTTGCCCTTAGTTTAGTTATAAACTGTCTGGAGGTGATAATCGTTTCTATATCTGCCAACTCTACTGCACTATTTATAGTATCAACTCCACTTGAGTAGTTTAGATTGACAATGGTTTTACCAAGAGTTAAGAGTGCCATATTGGCAATAGTTCCCCCCGCAGTTGTTGGAACTATTAGTCCAATATTCTGTTGATTAGATAACAATCTACTGAAAGCTCTTCTGATAAGTAGAACTGCCGTTATAAATCTATATCCATTTAGCTCTACTCCTGTCGAGTCTGCTACAGATAGACCACTACCTACCCTTTTAGCCTCCTCTATCCATGCCTCTTGAATGGTTGGAACTCTATCAATATAGGATTGCCAAGAGAGTATAGATAGTTTAAATACCTCCCTTTTTACCTCCATAGCAGAGCTATCTATATCTAATGGAGTTCCAAAATTGATACTTATATCCTTCTGATTTCTCGCTCTCATCTTATCTGAAGCGTAAGAGAATCTACTCTCCCATAATCCTCTTATATAGAATGGAACTATTATCGCATTTTGGACATTGGCAGTAGCCAACTCAAAACCTCTCTGAAACTTGCCTAAGTGTCCATTTCTTGTTATATTCCCCTCTGGAAATAGAGCGACAGTGTCTCCACTATTTAGAGCTTCAGTTACAAGAGATAGAGCATTCTTCCCACCTCTTGGAGAGATTGGAATTGCTTTAAAAAATTTTAGAAAAGGTTTAAAATACCATAGATTATAGTATCTTCTATCAATTACAAATCTTATCTCTTTTGGATAAGCTATCTGTAAAAATGCCCAATCTAAAAATGAGATATGGTTTCCCAATAGAAGCAGACCCTTATCTGTTTTTAGATTCTCTAAGCCATCAACGGTTATCCTATATTTCAGCTTAAATAGAGATTTAACAATAAATCTAACTGTAGGGTGAGCCAATTTAATAGTGGAGTAGAGAAAAACTACAAATACAATTATAGTGGCTACAGTAAAGAGAGCTTTACTATGTAGTCCAAAATATGCAAATAGGGCAGATAGAATTGAAAATGTAAACATAGATAGATTTTGCATAAAGTTACTTCCTGCCAGAACTTTACCCATTACTCCCCTATCTGTATAGAACTGTATTAGACTATTCAATGGAACAATAAAAACTCCAGAGAAAAATCCATAGAGGAAAAAGGCAACTCCAAAAGATATGGTTGATGTTAAATGTGGTATAAGAAGTAGAGATAGAAATAGTCCAAATGCACCAATTGGAATAACTCCCTTCTCTATATGGTTTCTACTAACCATACCCACAGATAGAGAGCCAAATATTATCCCAATGCCTGTTATTGATAGTAACCCTTGAGCCACTATAGTATTTGTAACTCCCATATTGCTCTTTAGATACTCTCCAAATATTGCCACTACAAGTTGAGAAACTCCCCAAAATATTGAGAGTCCTATAATAGATAACCATACTATTTCACTATTCTTTAAAAAAGATAACTCCATGTCTCTCTTAAATTTAATCTGACTATTATCTTTCTTCTCTATATGGGGATTAAGTCGTAGAGATAGTAGAAACTCAATTAGAGATGCTCCAATTAGAGCAAACCCGAGAGGATATATAGTTTTTAAGATATGAGATTTATCTGAAATTTCAACGCCATCTAAGAGATACTCAAAAAATATAGAGTATATTACAGCTCCAGCTAAGATAGATATAATAGTGACAGATTGCACCATAGCATTTCCCTCTGTTAATCTATTCTCTCCTACCATCTCCTTAATAAGTCCATACTTAGCAGGAGCATATATTGCACTCTGCCCTGCCAATATAAATGTCATACCAAAAGCGACCCAAAACCAACCCATAATATAAGATATTAAGATAAAAATTGTAATAAATATTGCAAAGAGTGCAGAGAGTTGAATAATCTTAACCTTAGAGTACTTATCACTTAAAAATCCAGCAGGAAGAAATAGCAATATATAAGGT
>JALWZK010000263.1 GCA_027002665.1 Campylobacteraceae bacterium
GATTTATGTGATAGATATAGGAGTAGTCTTCAAGTATTGACTACACCTTTAAAATCTTATGGTGGAGTTGGTAAATTTAGTGGAAAGATAGTAACTGTAGAGTTAAATAGAAATAACCATGAGTTAGTAAGGATATTGAGAGATGAAAAAGGGGAGAATAGAGTTGCCGTTGTGGATGTTAGGAAAGATTTTTACGCAGTTGTTGGTGATACTCTTATGGGTTTCGCTTATAAAAATGGTTGGGCTGGTATAGTTATCAATGGATATGTGAGAGATGTAGCTATAACAAAAACTATTCCTATTGGACTACTTGCAATAGGAACCTGCCCCCGAAAGAGTTTTGAGACAAATAGTGCAAGGAGGGGAGTCGATTTAGAGTTCGGTGGAGTTACATTTAGAGATGGAGAGTATATATATGTCGATGAAGATGGAGTAGTGATTTCCAAAGAGAAATTAGAACTTTAAACTTTTTTGGAGATAATGTCGGACTTATTTAAAAATTAGGAGTATAAATGAATAGAATATTTAATTTTAATGCTGGTCCATCTACAATACCCTTAGAGGTTTTAAAAAAGGCACAGGAAGAGTTAATTGATTATAACGGACATGGACTTTCCATTATGGAGGCATCTCACCGTTCAAAACTTTATGAGGAGGTGCATAATGGGGCTATCTCCCTTATAAGAGAGTTATATGGAGTGCCTATGGATTACGATATACTCTTTTTACAAGGTGGTGCATCTTTACAGTTTGCAATGATACCTATGAACCTATATATGGGTGGTGTGGCAGAGTATGTTGATAGTGGTAGTTGGTCTTCAAAGGCGATTAAAGAGGCAGAAATTCAAGGTATAAATTATAGAGTTGTGGCAAGTTCAAAAGATACAACCTATGATAGAATACCTGAAAATATTGAGTTTAGTGATAATGCAGACTATGCCTATATAACATCAAATAATACAATATATGGAACAGAGTATCATGAGTTTCCAATAACCAAAGCTCCATTAATTATAGATGCTTCAAGTGATATTTTCTCATATCCAATAGATTGGTCAAGAGTTGGTATGATATTTGCAGGAGCTCAAAAGAATGCAGGACCATCTGGACTTACCATTGTGATTATTAAAAAGGAGTTGGTTGCAAGAGGTGGAGATAAAATCCCTACAATGTTAAAATATAAGACTCATGCAGACAAAAACTCCCTCTTCAATACGCCTCCAACATTTGGAATATATATTTTAAATCTTATTCTACACTGGATAAAAGATAATGGAGGTATAGAGGCAATAGCAAAAAATAATCAGAAAAAGGCTAAACTCCTATATGACGCAATTGATAATAGTGGTGGATTTTATGTTGGACATGCTAAGAGAGAATCCCGTTCACTTATGAATGTATCCTATAATATTAAAAATAGTGATGGAACCAATAACTCTGCCCTTGAAGCAAAATTTGTCCAAGAGGCAACAGATGCAGGAATGATAGGATTAAAGGGACATCGCTCTATTGGTGGACTTAGAGCATCTATATATAATGCGATGAGCTTAGAGGGTGTTGAAACACTTGTTGAATTTATGGATAAATTTCAGAGAGAGAATAGTTAAGATGTATAAAATTCAAACGATAAATAAAATTTCTCCAAAAGGGTTGGATAGATTCCCACGAGATAGTTATGAGGTGGCAAGTGAGTTTAGCTCTCCAGATGCAATTATTGTTAGAAGTTTTAAAATGCACGATATGGAGTTTCCAAAAAATCTCAAGGCTATTGGACGAGCAGGTGCAGGGGTAAATAATATCCCCATTGATAGATGTTCTAAGGAGGGGATAGTTGTATTTAATACACCCGGAGCAAATGCAAATGCGGTTAAAGAGTTGGTTATTGCAGGACTTCTTCTATCCTCGAGAGATATTATAGGTGGTGTGAATTGGGTGGAGAGTTTAAAAGGTGCAGATGATATATCAAAAGTTATTGAAAAGGGTAAATCCAACTTTGCAGGGAATGAGATAAAGGGTAAAACTCTCGGTGTTATTGGATTGGGTGCTATTGGTGCATTGGTCGCAAATAGTGCCATAGAGCTTGGCATGAGTGTAATTGGTTATGACCCCTATCTATCTGTAGATTCAGCGTGGGAACTCTCAAGTCGCATTCAAAAAGCGACAGGATTGGAGACACTCTTATCACAGGTTGATTATATATCTATCCATGTTCCACTCTTAGATAGCACAAAGGATATGTTTAATAGTCGAACATTTGCCATGATGAGAGATGGAGTTAAGATTATGAACTTTGCAAGGGGAGGTTTAGTTAATAATAGTGATATTAAAGAGGCTATAGCTATGGGTAAAGTCTCATCTTATGTTACAGATTTCCCATCTGCCGATTTAATTGGAGTAAAGGGGGTTATCCAGATACCTCATCTTGGAGCTTCAACCGTTGAGTCGGAAGATAACTGTGCCATTATGGCAGTAGAGGAGATTAAGGACTATTTAGAGAATGGAAATATTAGAAACTCTGTAAACTTTCCTAAGTGTTATCTACCTAAGAAGAAGGATGGAAAGAGAATTACAGTAGCAAATAGAAATATTCCAAATATGATTAGTAAATTTAGTTCTATTCTGGCAAAGCATAATATTAATATCTCTGATTTACTAAATAAGAGTAGAGGTGAAATTGCATATAATATTATAGATGTAAATGGAGATGTAACTCAAGATTTAATAGATGAGTTAGAAGCGATAGATGGTGTTATTAGAGTAAGAGTAATCTAAAAATAAGATGTCTAATGGTTTAAAAGTTGCACTCTTTGGTGGTAGTTTTGACCCTCCACACTTTGGACATAAAGCTATTGTAGAAAGTGCTTTAAGAGAGCTATCTATAGATAGACTAATTATTATTCCAACTTTTTTAAATCCATTTAAGAGTAAATCTCATCTCTCGCCTCAAGAGAGATTTACTCTCGTTAAAGAGTATTTTAAGGGTATTAAATCTATTGAAATCTCCGATTATGAGATAAAACAGGGAGTAGCCACTCCAACATCTACAACTTTAAGACATTTTCAAAAGCTATATAGTGTAAAATATATTATAATTGGAGCAGATAATCTCCAAACTATTGATAGATGGCACGATTTTAAGTGGTTAAACTCTCAAATTTCTTGGGTAGTAGCTACACGAAGTGGTTATAGTTTAGATACTTCAAAGTTAGAAGATTTTAAAATTTTACAAGTTGATGCCAATATTAGCTCAACAGAAATTAGAAACAAGAGGAAATAAAAATATATGACTTTAAATAACAGAGTTGAGAGAATAGTCTATGAGTTAGATAAGAAAAAGGGTGAAGAGATAGAGGTATTCAATCTTGATGAGGTTGATTATATTGTTAGAAGGGTAATTTTGGTTAATTCATTGAGTGGAAAACACTCTATTGCACTATTAGAACATCTAAAAGATGAGTTAAAACCCAAAGGTGAAGAGTTTTTACGAATTGACGATAGTGAAGAGTGGATAGTTATCGATATGGGTGATATTTTAGTCCATATTATGACTCCAGAGTATAGACAGAAATATTCATTAGAGGAGTTTTTGACGGAGATAACAAATCGTAAAGCAGAACTTTTTTAAAAAATTACACTTTTTCGATAATAAGAGCTTTAGAAATTTTAACGATTTTTAATATCATTATAAGCCCGATTAACATATAATATAATTATCTAATAAGGAGAGAAAGTGAAGCTATTAAAATGGAAAGATGAGTATTCAGTAAAAGAAGAGAATATTGATAAACAACACAAATGGTTATTTAAATTATCTAATGAGATATATGATTTAGTAGAGCAGGGTATAGATGACCATGAACACTTTAGAAAACTATTTTTATCATTAAATGATTATGGAATTGAACACTTTCTATATGAAGAGATGTATATGGAAAAGAATA
>JALWZK010000264.1 GCA_027002665.1 Campylobacteraceae bacterium
AATGAGATATTTCTATATTTTATAGAAAAAGATATGCTTATCTCTCAAATAGATGATTTAACAAAAGATAGTATAGTCTTCTTTTCTAATATCTCATCTATAGAAAACTCTTCAATCTTGAGTATTGATTATAAACTTTTTAAAAAAAACTTTTTGGACTCCAATATATTAACCTTAGAGTTTGCAAATAGGGTGCTATATCAATCCAATAGAATGAGGCTCTTAATAGATAGAGAGTTTATATTTAATGCTGTATCTAAGGTGGCTATGATGTTAGGAGATGATTTAAATAGATTCAATAGACTTAAAAGGCATGATATTGCACTAATTTTACATATTCAACCTGCTACACTATCACGAGTATTGAGCAGACTGAAGAGAGATAATATAATCTCTATTCAGCAAGGTATTATCTCTATAGTTGATAGAGAAAAATTAGAAAAAATTTATAAAAGTTAGGGGAAGTAAAATAGATGAAGAGAATAAAAATTATCGGTTTAACCATTATAATATTATTGATAGCATTAGTTCTACTTCTAAATACTATTTCAAATGAAAATATAAGAAATATCAATTTTATAAAAAAGATAAATCGACAAAAGGCCACTACCCAAGATATATCTAAGGAGATATTCTATATCTATAAACATAGAGTTATCTCAACCAATAAATTGGATAGTTCAATTAAAAGTTTTTCCCAAAATATAGATACTATCTTAGAAAAACAGGAAGCTGAACATCTAATTAAACTTTTAAATAGATTTAACTATAAGACCAGAGAGTTTAAAAGAGAGATACAGACTTTAACTCCATACTCAAATATAATCTTAGAGAAGATAGTTAGAGATATATATAATCAAAATATAGAGCTGATTATAGAGTTTGATAGACTCTTGGAGAGGAATCAAAGGCATAATAGTATAACCTCCAATTTTTATAAAAAGATAGAGTATATACTATTGGCTACTATATTTATACTACTTTTGTATCTATCATTTTATATACTGAAAATTGATAGTAGCTTAGATAGATTAATAGATAGAATAGATAGGTCAATAAGAGATATAGAAAAAATAGATAGTGAAGCAGAGGATATACTTATTAGTGCCAATTTGAAAAATGAAGATTTAATAATTGAAGCATTAGAGGAGTTAATGAGTTCAAAAATTAAACTAAAACAGTTAAAAAGAGATTTAGAAAGTTTAAAAAATATTGAAAATAGAGATATTTTGCCCTAAGTCAAACAATTCTATTTAAAATTATATTAATATTTTATCGTATTTAATACTAAAATAAGGAGAATAGATGAGTAAAATCTTTAATAGATTATCTAAGATACTCATTGGTGCTACAGTTGCAACGACACTATTGAGTGCAGGTGGTGGTGAGTTATCTAAGATAATGAAAGAGAGAGGTTTAACTGAGACAGATATAATCCATGCAGCCAAAACTTATATACCGACTGGTGGTAGAGATGAGTTTATTGTATTTAGTTCAGGTGGTCAATCCGGACATATAATTGTTTACGGTGTTCCAAGTATGAGAATACTTAAATATATCGCAGTATTTACACCTGAACCTTGGCAAGGGTATGGATATGATGATGATACAAAAAAAGTCTTAGCTCAAGGTAAAATCAGAGGTAAACAGATAACTTGGGGAGATACACACCACCCAGCACTATCTGAGACTAATGGTAAATATGATGGGAAGTGGCTTGTTATAAATGATAAGGCAAATCCAAGAATTGCGGTTATAGATTTAAAAGATTTTGTAACTAAGCAGATTGTTGTAAATCCTGTATTTAAATCTGAACATGGTGGTTCATTCTTTACGCCAAACTCCAAACATATCTTAGAGGCTTGTCAATATGCAGCACCATTAGATAATAACTATCACCCAATAGAGGAGTATAAGGAGACATATAGAGGTGGGGTAACTGTATGGAGTTTTGACCCAGAAGTTGGAAGAATCGATGCAAATGACTCATTTACAATAGAGATGCCACCATATATGCAAGATTTATCAGATTCTGGTAAAGAGGCATCTGCTGGTTGGGGATTCACAAACTCATTTAACTCAGAGATGTACACAGGTGGAATAGAGGTTGGTATGCCTCCATTTGAAGCCGGTTGTAGTAGAAATGATACAGACTATCTACATGTATATAATTGGGAGAAACTTTATAAACTATCAAAAGACCCTAAAAATGTAAAAATTATAAATGGTCATAAAGTTATCCCTATTGAAGTGGCTGTTAAAAATGATGCACTATTCTTAATTCCTGAACCAAAATCACCACATGGTGTTGATGTATCTCCAGATGGTGAATATATTGTGGTCTGCGGTAAATTGGATACTCACGCATCTGTATATAAGTGGTCTAAGATTAAAAAGCTTATAGATAACCATGAGTATGCAGGAAAGGACCCTTACGGTATCCCTATCTTAGATATGAAAAAGGCACTTCATGGACAAGTTGAGTTGGGACTTGGGCCTTTACATAATCAATTTGGTGCAAAATGGAAAGATGGTGTAATTTATACTTCACTCTATGTTGATAGTCAAGTTGTAAAATGGGATTATAAAAATCTTAAAGTCTTAGATAAAATAAATGTCCACTATAATATTGGTCACCTATGTGGTATGGAGGGTAAATCTGAAGACCCACAAGGAAAATATATTATAGCACTAAATAAACTTGCAATTGATAGATTTGACCCTGTTGGTCCACTTCATCCACAAAATCACCAACTAATTGATGTTAGTGGTAAAAAGATGGATATGCTTGTAGATATGCCAATACCTTTGGGAGAGCCTCACCAAGCAGTAGCAATTAGAGCGAGTAAGTTACACCCTGAAGTTAGATATAAGATGGGAACAGACCCATTCACAGAGAAACCTCATCCGGGTAAAACCTTAGCAGGACAGGAGCATATTGAGAGAAAAGGTAACCATGTATATGTGTATGGAACTGTAGTTCGGTCTCATATCAATCCAGAGAGAGTTACAGTTAATAAAGGTGATATAGTAACATTCTACTTAACAAATCTTGAGAGGGCAGAAGATGAGACTCATGGATTTACGGTAGATGATTATAATGTTCATGCCTCATTAGAGCCAGGTAAAACTGTAGCATTGACCTTTAAAGCAGATAATGAAGGGGTATTCCCATACTACTGCACAGAGTTCTGTTCTGCGCTACACTTAGAGATGATGGGTTATCTAATGGTTAAAGACCCTAATAAAAAATATGTTTCAGCTCAAAAACTCAAAATGAAATCTATGACAAAAGAGCAGTTAAAAGCTGAATATGATAAGACTGTCGCTGTCAATAATGCAACTGATGCAGTTATTCAGAGTGTTGTTAAGTTCTTAAAAGAGAACCATTATGAGAAATATCCTGTTGTTAAAAACCTTGTAGAGGATGCACTTGACCAATATAGTAAGATTAAAGAGCAGAAAGAGAAATCTGACGAAGCGGTTAAAGCTGGAGATTATGAAAAGGCTGTTCTATTTGAAAATATGATTTGGCAATATATGGTTAAGACTGCCGATGTTGGAATTAGAGCTAAAGATTTACTTGTAAGAAAGGTAGCTACTCCTCAATCTCCTGCAGCACAAGCTGGTGAGAGAGCATTTGGAGAAGGTGGTTGTAGTGGTTGTCATGTTATTGGTAAAGTAAGTTCTGGACCTGATTTAACAGGTGTTCTTCAGAGACATGAGAACGGTGAGCAGTGGGTCAAAGAGTTTATTATGGACCCAGCAAGTAAATATAAAGAGCCTTATGTAAAAGGTATGATTGACTACTTTAACCTAAGAATGCCAAATCAACATATGAAAGAGCAAGAGGTTAAAGATATTATTGAATATCTAAAATGGGTAGATAAAAATGCTAACCTATTTTAATATTAAGAGAGAGTTTTAACTCTCTCCGTCTC
>JALWZK010000265.1 GCA_027002665.1 Campylobacteraceae bacterium
CTTTTGGAGTTTGTTTTTTTTCATAAAGGTATTTTATTATACTTTACTCAAGCTCCCACTTGTTTTTATTAATTTTGAAATTATTTTTGACGACTACTGAAATAAATATTTTATTTTTTTAATAGAGACAGCTCCATGGTTATAATCTGGCTCCTTAGATAGAGGGTCGAGTTTATCATCAGTTAAGTAGTTTACTCCTCTATGTGAAATAGGTATAAAAACTGTTTTTCTATTAATATTTGATATAACTACCTCTGCTTCAATAGCTCCTCTTTTTGAGGATACTAAAACTCTACTCCCATTTTTTAAGCCTAACTCTTTAGCATCATCTCTATTTATCTCTATAAACTTTAACTTTTTATGTTTAAGTAGGCTTTTAACTTGTGCTGTCTTACTCCCATTGTGCCATTGATCTCTAATTCGTCCCGTTACAAGTGTAAAAGGGAACTCTTTCGAGGTCTGCTCAGATAGATTTTTATTCTCTACAAAAAATAGGTTTGCTTTTTGGTTATGAGTAAAGAATCTGTTATCTCTATATAGATTTTCTCCCCAGATAAATGCTCTATTTCTAATTATTGCATAATCAGCTTCAAATATATTGAGATGCTGTTTGTCACTAAGTTTTGTCATCTCTTGATACTCCTCAAACACCTCTTGTGTAGTTCTAAAATTAAACTGCTCTTTATAACCCAATTTCTCCCCAAGTTTGGCAAAGATTCTCCAATCTTGTAAAATATCTCCTCCATCTTCAAACGCCTCAACCCGAGTTAAACTCCTATCCATATTTGTCTGTGTTCCCTCCTTTTGTCCAAAGGGAAGAGCGGGAATCTGTATATGGCTAAACTTAGATGTTTCACTGTCTCTATATGCGGTTATCTCAACAACGAGAGGAATTTTTTTAAAAGCTTTCTCCACAAAATTTCTATTAGGAAGATGATAAACAGGGTCAACATGACAGACGATTAATATATCGAGTTCACCCTTTGAAGCGGACTCTATCATCTCAAAGGCTGTGAGACCATCTTGTGTTGGAAGGTTACTACTATTCCAAAATTTGGCTACCTTTTGGCAGTTCTCCTCTGAATAGTCAAGATGGACTGCTATGGTGGTGCTTAAACCTCCAACCTCTCTACCTCCCATTGCGTTTGGTTGTCCTGTAAGAGAGAATGGACCACTCCCTTTTCTATTTATTTGACCTGTCAAGATGTGGAGATTGTTAATAGCTAAGTTTTTATCGACCCCTTGAACAGATTGATTAATACCCATTGCCCAAGCTGTTATAATATTTTTGCTATTGATAAAGAGTCCATAGAACTCCTCAAAGAGACTACTCTCTATTTGACAACTCTGTAGTAACTGCTTCTCATCTAATCTTAATAGTGACTCTTTATAGCTCTCAAAGTTATTAGTGTGATTGGTGATAAACTCATTGTCTATCTTATTATCTTTTATAAGTCGTATAGATAAGAGATTGAGTAAATCTATATCACTACCCACTCTTAGAGGTATATATATATCAGCTATAGCTGCGCTCATAGTAAATCGTGGGTCTATGACAACAACTTTCATACCCATCTTCTGAGCCTTTTTAATTCTATTAAAAAAGACCACATGAGCCTCAGCAGGGTTTGCTCCAATAACTATTAATAGGTTGCAATGCTCTATATCCTCCATGCGAACAGGCACATAGTCAAGTCCAAAAGATTTTTTATATCCGACCACTGCACTTGACATACAAGTCCGTGAGTTAGTATCACAATTGGGTGTTCCTACAAAACCCTTAGCAAGTTTATTAGCCACATAATAATCTTCATTTAACATCTGTCCCGATAGGTAGAAACCTATACGCTTTGGCTCACTCTCTTTTATCTTCGATGCAATAAACTCCAAAGCTTCGTCGTAGCTTGTTGGGGAGAACTCATCGGCTATATCTGCTCTCTTTTGTGGAAGTAGAACTCTATTAGTATATATAGTCTTTGTCTGAGAGATACCTTTTGCACAACTACCTCCATAATTAGCAGGATAGCTCTTTATAGCCTTTAATTTCATACCCTCTACTTCAAATTTGCACCCCACTCCACAGTAGCTACAGGCTACCTTTTTTTTTTAGATATATTTTTAAGCAAACTATCTAGCTCTGAAAATACAGAAGCTCTAGTTTTTTTGTTATTATCTGTCATCATATAGATAACTTCACTTAGTTCCTTTGGAACATCTGGATTGATTTTTGAGACCTCATCTCTACTTATCTTTTTTGCGACATTTCGCACTATCTCAAAATTATCATCTACTGCCAGATACCGTTTCTCTTTAGTAAGTAGTTTAAATAGTTTTAGTCCAAAATCAAATATTTCAAAACTCTCTTTCCTATATGTCTTAGGTTTTTCAGATAATTCCAATTTGACATCTAATCCTAACTCTATATTGAGAATATAGTTAATTTTGGTATAGAAACCAATAGCATAAATAGTATAATTTCTCGATAGGTATCTCTCTTCAAACTCCTCAAATGTCTCTCTTTTTTTTCTAAAACGCTTATAGGCTTCAAGTAGATATTGAACATGATATTTTGCCTCTGTTACAGGTAAAGCTCTGTGTAAAATTCTTCCCTCTCTCGCCTCTCTTGTGATTTTACCACCAAGAAATATATGCACACCATCAACGCGATTACCATCTGCATCTTTAGCTTTACACCCCTCAAAACCTATATCAGCAATACCATGAACTCCACAACCCTTAGGACAAGCCGACCAGTTCATTCTCACCGTTCCACTCTCTATTTTGATAACTGAGTTAAGGTAGTTTGCCATTTTGATAGCATCTGGTTTATTTGGAATTACTGCAAAACTACAAGTCTTTGTTCCTGCACAGGCTATCATATCATTAAAATAGATATTGTCAAACTGTGCATACTTTTTAACAATATCGGTTGCTTCAAAACCATTTAAGTGGGTTGGATTTAATCCAACAACATATATATTTTGGTCATAGGTTAATCTTAAATCTCCAGATGCAAAAATTTTAGCACTCTTAGCAACAGCTATCATATCTGAACCGGAAAAGATTCCCGATGGAATTGTGAGTTTGTATGCAAAATTTCCATCTTTTTGTAAGACTCTATTTGAGCCTAAAGCTATATTTTGTGACTGCACCATTGTTTGACCGGCTGAACTAAACTCCAATCCAGCCTCTCTCTTAATTGCCTCTACAAGATTCTCTATACCTACATCTTTTATTAGAAAATAGAGACGGTTTTTATTACGATTGTCTCTATAACCATAGATTTTAAACAACTCTAAAAGAGCTATAAAAAATTGTGGGGCTTCATCTGCAGTGACAAAAACATCGGCATCTATAGCTTGAACGCCAACTTTTCCACCAAGATATACATTAAAGCCAAAAATCCCATTCTTATTTGCCAGAACGAAACAGCAGTCATGTCCAAATATATTACAGGAGTTGGAGAGTGAACCCAAAATTCCTGTATTAAATTTACGGGGTAAGACAGAAATCCAATCTGGATTTTCAATAGTTAGGGATTGGAATCTATCCACAATTGGCTTAGTATAAATAATACTATCATATGCTAAACCATCTAAGGGGTCTGAGACAATATTTCGAGGGTTATCTACACCTGTTTGAAAAGTTGAGAGTCCTACTTCTCTAAGTTTATTGACAACCTTACCAATGTTTTCTATTTTGATATAACGCAAAACTATCTGCATTCTCGTAGTTATATCAATATAGTCATCTCCATACTCCTTAGCCAATTTGCCAATAGAGATAGCCTGTTCATTTGTAAGTTGTCCCCCAGGGATACGAATACGAAGCATAAAATGTTTACCTTTATCAAAGAGACCAAAACATTTTAAAAAGTAGGCAGAATCCTCTTTTGCCAATCCCTCATATCCAGCAGAGGCGATCTCTTCCAATC
>JALWZK010000266.1 GCA_027002665.1 Campylobacteraceae bacterium
AGTAAAATAAAAGGAGAAAAATGTGGCGGACAGAGAGGGATTCGAACCCTCGGTACGGTTACCCGTACGCATCCTTAGCAGGGATGTGGTTTCAGCCTACTCACCCATCTGTCCAACTTTTTTGTGGTATGGGATTATAGAGAAATAAAGCTTAATTTCTTATTAAATAGGCTATAATTTCACCAAAAAGGCTATATTTTGAAGACAATATTTAGAGAATATGATATAAGAGGTATTTTTGATACTGAATTAAATGAGCAGAGTGTAAAACTTATAGGATATTTTTTAGGTCAAAGGGTTGGAGGAGATAGAGTTGTAGCTATTGGATATGATGCAAGAAGTCACTCCCCAATATTGAGAGACTATTTGACAAGTGGATTAAACGCTTCAGGTTGTAAAGTTTTAAATATGGGGTTGGTAGCCACTCCTGTAAATTATTTTTCTAACTATATATCTTTTAATGGAGTTACTCCAAGTGCCTCTATAATGATTACAGGCTCCCACAACCCAAGCGAATATAATGGATTTAAGATAACCATAGATAAAGCTCCATTTTTTGGAGAGGATATCTATAGTCTTGGTAATGAGGTAATGGCAAATAGCTCATTGGAAATTCCAACAGATACCACAGCCACAAAAATTGATGTAAAAACTCCATATATAGAGTATATGCTAAAAGAGTTCTCCCACTTAAGGGGTATGGATAAGAAGATAGTTATAGATTGTGGAAATGGAGTTGCAGGAACTGTAATTATAGATATATTTAATGGTTTGGAGTTGGATTATAAAGCTCTATTTGTAGAGCCGGATGGAACATTTCCAAACCACCACCCAGACCCATCAGTAGAGAAAAATCTAATAGATGTTAAAAGAGCCTTAGAGGAGAGTGGTGATATTGCCTTTGCCTATGATGGTGACGCAGATAGAATTGCAGTCCTAACTCATAAATATAATATAAAAGGCGACCAGATGGCTCTCCTTTACGCTATGAAGATGAGAAATCCAACCGTTATTGGGGAAGTTAAATGTTCACAAGTTATGTATGATGAGTTAGAGCGGAGAGGTGCTAAGGCTATTATGTATAAGACAGGACACTCTAACTTAAAGGTTAAAATGAGAGAGGTTGATGCAGATTTAGCTTGTGAGGTTAGTGGACATATCTTCTTTAAAGATAGATATTTCGGTTATGATGATGCAATATATGCAACTCTGAGAATGTTAGAGCTTATCAATGATGGTATAGATATAGATAGAGAGATAGAGTCTCTTCCAAAGCTATTTTCGACAGAGGAGATAAAGGTAGAGACGACGGATAAGCAGAAGTTTAAAATCATTGATAAGATTAAAGAGCTACTCAAAAATCCACCTTCATATCTACCTACAATAAGAGATATTATAACAGTTGATGGAGTTAGAATAAATTTTGAAAATGGGTGGGGATTGGTTAGAGCGAGTAATACTACTCCTGTTCTTGTAACCCGTTTCGAGGCAAAAGATATAGATAGTGCAGAGGAGTATCAAGAGAGTATAAATAGATTAATTGAAGATGCAAAAGAGAGTTTAAATGAAAAATAGATTATATTTTAATAGATTAGAGAATTTAGAAACTGTCAAAGAAGAGCTATTTAATAGTATTCAAGAGGAGCAGAAGAGTATTGGTTACTACAATTTACCGAAACAGGATATATCTTCTATTTTAGAGTATGCCAATAGTTTTAATAAAAAAATAAAAAATATTGTGGTAGTTGGAATTGGAGGTAGCTCACTTGGAGCAAAGGCAATATATAATTTTTTAAAGCCAATCCAAAATATAAAGCGAAGATTATTCTTTTTTGAAAGCACAGACCCACTTAATATCTCTGAATTGATAAAGGAGATAAATATGGGGAAGAGCCACTTTATAATTATTAGTAAATCTGGTGGCACAGTTGAGACCATATCCATATTTAAATATATATATGCAAAAGATAGAAATTCAGATAGATATACTTTTATAACAGATAGTGGTTCAAATCTTGATAGGTTTGCCAAATCTATAGGCTCAAAGGTGTTTCATATACCCTCTACCGTAGGTGGTAGATTTTCTGTTTTAACTGCAGTCGGTTTAGTTCCTCTATCACTATCCGGTATAGATATTAAAGCTCTACTCAAAGGTGCAAGAAGAATTAAAAAAGCATTTTTTGAGAAGGGAGAGATGACATCAATCCTCTTAGATAAGGCTATATTTTATACAAAAAACCATGCACAATATGGCATTAATACAATATTTGCATACTCTGAAGGGTTAAAATATTTTACAGAGTGGTATGTTCAACTATGGGGTGAGAGCTTAGGTAAGATACAGAAAAACTCAATCTTAAATATTGGATTAACTCCAATTGGGCTTATAGGTCCAAAAGACCAACACTCATTTTTACAACTTATTATGGAAGGGAAAAGGGATAAGAGTGTCACATTTATAAAGATAGAGGAGCATAAACCCCCATTTAAAATTCCAGATATAACTCTACCTCATCTGGAAGCCTTAGATATATTGAACGGTATAGAGTTTGGTGACTTAATAAATATGCAGTGTGACTCCATTATTGAGGCTATATTGAATCAAAAAGATATACCAACCGATGAGATTATCCTACCAAGAGTAGATGAGAAGAGTATTGGAGAGCTAATATACTACTATGAGTTATTGACATCACTGGTTGGACATCTATTAAATATCAACACCTATAATCAAAATGGCGTTGAGGCTGGAAAAATTATCTTAAAGGAGAAGTTAAAGAGATTAAAAAGATAATTCTATTACTATCTCTTCTAAATTCAGCTGAGTTAAAAATAGCCTCATATAATGTAGAAAACCTATTTGATATGAGATATAATGGGACTGAATATCAGGAGTATATTCCAAATAGGCACAATTGGACAAAATCTATATTAGATATAAAATTAAGAGATATATCTGAAGTGATATGTGAGCTTAACGCTGATATTATAGGCTTAGAGGAGATAGAGAATAGAAATGCTCTAAGACTACTACAGAAATCACTTAAATTTTATGGGTGCAACTATAAATATAGTGCCATAACTCACACAAAAAATAGTGCTATTCAAGTAGCACTCCTATCTAAGGTAGAGATAGCAGATTATAGAGATATTGCTGTTGCAGACTCTATTAGAGATATATTGGAGGTAAAATTTATAATAGATAAAAATCCACTATATATCTTTGTAAACCATTGGAACTCTAAAAAATCACCAAATAGCAGAAGAGAACTATCTGCTAAGAGATTGAGAGATAGGTTATTAAAACTGCCTGTGGATAGTGAATATATAATATTGGGGGATTTTAATAGCAACTTTAATAGATATGGATTTTTCAATCTCAAAAGAGAGTGTAATATAGAAAGGAGTAGATTTGAACACTATAATCTATGGTTGGAGCTTCCAATATATCAGAGGTGGAGCTATAACTTCTATGGTAAAAAGGAGCCTTTAGACTCAATTATTATCCCCTACTCTCTACTTAATGGAAAGAATATAGACTATATTAATAACTCATTTGGAGTCTTTAAGAGAAAATATCTTTTCCATAGAAGAGGCTATATCTTAAGATGGCAATATAAAAATGGGAGACATCGAGGAATTGGATACTCCGACCACTTAGCAGTTTATGCCAAATTCTCCACTAAACCATATATAAAGGAGAATTGCAATATTAGAGTAGGTTCTATTAAAGAGCTTCTGAATGAAAAAGTGAAATTACCAATTTTATTAAAAGGGGTTCAAGTGGTAAGTAGGTTTAAAAATGGAGTCTATATTCAATCGAATGGAGCCCAAATAGCTATATTTGGAATTGATAAGAGAGTGAAAGTAAGAAACTACTATGATATTATTGTATATAAGAGAAAATTTTAT
>JALWZK010000267.1 GCA_027002665.1 Campylobacteraceae bacterium
GTTATGATATGTCTTTCAACTCTTTGTAATATCTTTTTCTCCTAATATTTTTAATACGGTTTTAGCTTTCATAGCTATAATTATATTTAACTTATTCTTTTATATAGTTTATATTATTTTTGTGTTTATATAAAAACTATATAATGTTAAAAAAGATTTTAAAAAAAGGAAGATTTGATGGATACAAAAAGAGTAGGCAAATTTATGATAATATTTATTATTATGTTTTTAATTGTTTTAATAGCAACAAAGATTACGACTAATCAAAAGAATATAGAGAATAATGCTACCAAAACTGCTATAACTACACATTAAGTAAAAATAAATTAAGATAATCTTCAGTTTATCACAATTTATCTACTTAAAAAGGATAAAATTCCCTTAAATTAATGATTTAAGGGGATACGATAATGTTAAAATTTTCTAAGATTATCTTGATGACTATACTTTTAAGTATAACAACTCAAGCAAAAGATTACACAAAGCAGAAAAACACACAAGCTTTTATCAATATGATGGTTCAAAGATACCATTTTAAGAGAAGCTATTTAAATGGTCTGTTTAAAGATATAAAATTCCAGCGAAAAGCCTTAGCTATCTTTAATCCTGCATATAGAAAAAAACCTAAAAAGGGTGCTAAGATAAGACACTATCCTAAGCATGGTAGTTGGGATAGATATGAAAAGATACTGCTTGGAGAGACAAGAGTAAAAAAGGGTGTTGAGTATATGCACAAACATCGTAAAATATTCAAAAAAGTATATGAAAAGTATGGTGTGGAGCCTGAATATATAACAGCTATTATTGGAGTTGAGAGCTACTATGGACATAATCGGGGTAAATTTCCCGTATTAGATGTATTGACAACTCTTGCATTTGAAAAAAATAGAAGAATGAAATATTTTCAATATGAGTTAAAACATTTTCTACTTCTATCTAAGCGAGAGAAGTTTAATCCTAAAAATGTAAAGGGCTCTTATGCTGGTGCTATCGGACTTGGACAGTTTATGCCAAGTACATATAAATCATTTGCTGTTGATTTTAACAGAGATGGAAAAAGAAGTATGCAGACAACGGCAGACGCAATAGCTGGAATTGCTAATTATTTCAAAAAGCATGGCTGGGAGAAAGGTGGACATGTAGCTGTGAGAGTCTCTTATAAGGGAAATAGATTTAATGCTAAGAAGACAGGTTATAAACATAAATACTCAAGAGTTCATCTGAAAGGTATTGTTCCTAAGTATGGAAAGTGGATATATAATAAGAAGGTTAGATTAATTAAGTTGGATAGATATAAATATGATGAGTTATGGTATGGTGCTAAGAATTTTTTTGTTATTACAAGATATAATCATAGCTCATACTATGCTATGGCAATACATCAATTGGCTCAAAGAATTAAAAAGGCGTATAGGAAAAAATATGGCTCATATTAAGAGTATTAAATTGGTTGCTCATTTTTTAAGCAATATTTTCTAATATATAAAAGGTTTTTTCTATATAATATACTAAAAATGATTTAGAGTCTAAGGAGTAAAAATGAAATTCAAGAAAATAACTCTAACTACACTGTTATTGGCTAATGGTCTATTTGCAACAGATACTAATATATCCGGGAGTGCAAAGCTGTTTTATGGAACCGATGATATTGAGCAACATGATATATTTGATAAAAAGGCATCTTATGGAGATGCCTCTGTAAATATCAATTTTAGTAAAAAAATTAATGATAATCTATCTCTAAATGCAGGAGTAACAGGTATATCTACACTTGGATTAGAAGATAGCTTAGTGAGTGGCGTTTGGGCACAAGCTGGAAAAACAGGTATAGAAGATACAGCATGGATTGATACTGCAAATCTTACAGCAAACTTTGGTAAAACTACAGCCATTATAGGAAGACAGAAGTTAGATACTCCTTTGGCATTTACAGAAACATGGAATGTTGTAGAAAATAGTTTTGATGCTTTTACATTCATTAATAAAAATATTCCACAAACTCAAATTGTAGCCTCTGCCGTAACTCGTGCAAACGGTAATGTTGTATCCAATTTTACAAATATCCAAGGTGGTATGAAAGATTTAGGTGATGGGATATATACAGTAGGATTAATAACTAAGCTTGTTCCAAAAACAACTATTCAAGGTTGGTATTATGAGGGTAATGGTCTTATAGATACTAAAAAAACTTGGATACAAGCAGATGCTGATGTGATTGGTGGAGTTTCTGTTGGAGCTCAATTTGCTAACGACGACAAAGATGCTCAATTTATAGCAGGAAAAATTGGATACGATAGGGATAAACTTAGTGCCTATGTAGCATTTTCACAAGCAGATGATAAAGGTCAAGTTGATTTTAGTAACTTTGCTGGATTTGGAGGCTCTAAAGCGTATAGTGAAGCTTGGTGGAACTTCGGATATGTAACAAGACCAGATGCAACAACTTTTGCAGGTGGAGCTTCTTACGACTTAGGCTCTGTTAAACTATCTGCACAATATACAACTGTAGATAGTGGAGCATTAAATGATGATATGGACGAATTGACAGTTACAGCAGATACTAAAATTAATGATATTGATATACTATTTGCGTATATTAATACAACAGCAGATTCCAAATCTATTGATGGTAACACATTCCAAGCCTATTTAACACTACCTTTCTAACCATAAATTATATATAAACCTATATTTTTATATAGGTTTTATTCCATTGCTCTTCTCAAATCCTCTATTAAATCGTCACTGTTCTCCAATCCAACACTAAGTCGAATAAGCCCCTCTGAAACTCCTGCATCAATTAACTCTTGAGCCGATAACTGTTGATGTGTTGTGCTTGCCGGGTGAGTAATAATAGATTTACTATCTCCAATATTTACAACCAATTTAAAAATTTTTGTGCTATCTGCAATCTTTTTAGCCTCTTCCAATGAGCCAACTTCAAATGAGAGCAGTCCACTCTGTCCTTTTGGAAAATATTTTTGAGCTAAGGAGTAGTTCTTATTTGATTTTAATCCTGCATAGTTTACACTCTTTACCTTTGGGTGTTGCTCTAAAAATTTAGCAATCTTTAGAGCAGAGTCTGAATGTTGTCTCATTCTCAGAGGAAGAGTCTCTAAGCCTTGAATATATAGCCATGAGTTAAATGGACTTGGGGTTGCACCTAAGTCTCTAAGTAGTGCCAACCTAACCCTTAAAGTAAATGGAGGAAGTGGCATATCTGTATATATAAGTCCATGATAGCTCTCATCAGGTTTGTTAAAATGGTAATATCTATGATTATCCACTATCTTATCTCTTAAGTTCTCTCTCTCGACAATAATTCCACCAATTGCCAGCCCCTGCCCTGTTGTATATTTACTTGCACTATGCACTACAATATCACAATTTAACTCTAATGGTTTACAGAGTATAGGAGTTGCCACAGTATTATCCACACAGGTTAAAATATTATATCTGTTAGCAATCTCTGTAATCTTATCAAAATCGGCTATATCAATACTTGGATTGGAGATACTCTCAAATAGAATAAGCTTTGTTTTATCATCAATTAAATCTTCTATCTCTGATGGATTGTTTATATCAAAATATCTACTCTCAATTCCAAATCTCTTAATAGTATGGCTTGTTAGAGTTGTTGTTCCTCCATAGACCTGTTTTGCTACAATAATATTATCTCCTGCCTCTGCCACATTTGCAATAGCATAGAATATGGCAGACATTCCCGAAGCAGTCGCCACACCTGCAACTCCACCCTCCAAAGCAGAAAATCTCTTTTCAAATATATCTGTAGTTGGGTTCATAAGTCTGGTATATATATTTCCAAGCTCTTTTAACTCAAATAGATTGGCTGCATGGTCTGTATCTCTAAACTCATAGGCAGTTGTCTGATATATTGGAAC
>JALWZK010000268.1 GCA_027002665.1 Campylobacteraceae bacterium
GAGCGATTATATATGATTTAATGTAAAATAATATAAAAATAAGTAGTGAGATGATAATTTTAGGAGATAGATACTCATTTAGTAAGATTGAAAAGGAGAGATTAAAAAAGGAGTTTCAGACCATATATCATATAAGTTACAATAATATATCCACTTCCAAATTAATTGAAAGATTGAAAGAGGTAAAAAATACTCTTATTGTATTAAATACAGAGACTACTCTCCCCTCTAAATTAATAACATATTTGAGTAAATTGGAGCTTAAAGGGGTTGAGTATATTACTATTGAGGAGTTTTTAGAAAAATATCTACATAAGTGTTTAATAGCAGAGGAGTCTCAAGATGACTCTATTCTAAAAGATATTAAACCCTACTCAAAATGGCAATATATCCAAAAAAGATTTATTGATTATATTGGTATAGTGATTTTATTAATTCCAACTATTATCGCTATAATCTATTCAAAATATAGAGTTAGTAGAGAATCTCCAGGACCTCTATTTTTTAGACAGCTTAGAGTGGGAAAGGATAGAAAGGAGTTTTGGTGTATTAAACTTCGCTCAATGAAGATTGATGCCGAAAAAGATGGAGCTATGTTTGCAACAGAGAATGACCCCCGAACTTTTCCTTGGGGTAAAACTCTTAGAGATAGAAAGATAGATGAGCTTATTCAGATATGGAATGTAGCAAAGGGTGAAATGCACTTAGTCGGACCTCGACCGGAGAGAAAAATATGGACACGAGAGTTTAAAAAGAGTATTCCTCTCTATTGTGAACGACATATTGTCGCTCCGGGTATTACAGGATTGGCACAGATAAAATATCAATATGGTTCAGGTAAATTAGATGCACAAGAGAAACTTGCTTATGACTTATACTATATAAAAAATTGGTCTCTGAGGTTGGAGTTGGAGATTATCTATAAAACAGCTCTATTTCTATTGACTAAGAAACGAAAAAATCTATCAAATTTTTAAATTGGAAAATATTATGGAGATACTGGACTATTTCTATAGCAGAAATAATACTATTATAAACTTTCACCAAAGAAAATATACCATACCAAAGAGTAGTAATAGAGTGCTTATATATGGTCCTCCATCTTCAGGAAAAAGCTATCTGATATTTGATTATCTTAGAAATTTCAGTAAAGAGGAGTATTTATATATAGATTTTTTAGACCCTAAGTTTCAATTTATAGATATAATAAGAGAAGATATTGAAAAGTTTATTAAATTTAATAATATAGAGATATTAATACTTGACCACTATACCCATAACTACTTTGAGACCACTCCGACGGTTAAACAGCTTATTATTATTTCAGATAGATTTTATAATTATGGTCCAGAGTTTGACTATATAGAGATACCACTACTCGATTATGAGGAGTTTTTTGGATTTCAGAGACTAAACTCTGAAAAGCAGATTTTTAACCTATTTTTAAAGCAGGGAACTCTACCACAATTGGCTCTAAATATAGCACCAAGAGAGCAACTATTCCAACAATTTATAAAGAGCCATTTCAATAACTCTGAAGAGAAGCTACTTAATATTGTAGCACACTTTAATGGCTCAACAGTCACTACATTTCAACTCTATAACTATGCAAAAGAGAGGTATAAAATCTCTAAGGATTTAATATATAGACAGATAAGAGATTTTCAAGCGAGAGCTATTATAAGATTTATTCAAGATGAGATTAATCCAAGTAGTAAAAAGCTACTCTTCTTTGATTTTGCTCTTGCGAGATATTTAACATTTACCCAAAAATTTCCAAAACAGTTTGATACAATGGTAGCTCTCTCACTGAGTAAACACAATATAGATTTTAAAGCATTTGGGAAGATTGGATATATCACAGAAAATAAAAATTTAATTGTCCCTGCACCATTTAATAGTGAAGATAGTTTATGGGAAAAATCTTATGCAAAATTTTCAATATATAAAAAATATGGGGTTGAGATGGTAACAATTGTGACAGTAGCTACACAATATAGTTTTAAAATAGATAATATAGAATTTAATGCACTACCCTTTTATGAGTGGGTAGTAATAAATGATGTAGATTGATTGGCTATATGAACCTCCAGCTATAAGAGCCGGAGCTATTCTATTTATATCTAAAAGTAATCCTACCCTTATCTAAGCTATATGGTGTAAGTTCAACTTTTACCTTATCACCCGGTAGGATTTTTATATAGTGCATTCTCATTTTTCCAGCTATATGACATAAAACTATATGCTTATTAATAAGTTCTACTCTAAAAGTTGCATTTGGTAATGCTTCAACTACTTTCCCGTCAATCTCTATTACATCATTTCTGGCCATTTTCTTCTCCTTTCGTTAAAATTACTGCTCTATTGTCTATAATTGCCACCATATGTTCATAGTGTGATGTTCTAAGTCCATCTTCACTAATAACCGACCACTTATCCTCCTTTACCTTCGATTTGCCACTCTTTTGGCAAACCATAGGCTCTAAACAGAAGACCATACCATTTCTTATCTTCGGTCCCTGTTTTGGTTTACCCTCTAAGTAGTTTGGAATACTTGGCTCTTCATGTGGTCTCCTCCCAATACCATGACCACAAAAATCTCTCAATGGCACAAAACCTCTGCTTAGGATAAACTGCTCTAAGAGATGTGTTAATTCTTTAAATCTCATGCCTACCTTAATATTATCTATTGCATAATATAGGGCATCTCTGGAGCATCTAATTAGCTCTTCATCCTCCTTAGATATTTTACCTATGGGTATTGTAATAGCCGCATCACCATAATATCCATCTATCTTTGTTCCCAAGTCTAATCCAAGAATATCACCCTCTTGGATTTCTGTATCATCTGGAACTCCATGAATACAGACTTCATTGAGAGAGGTGCAGACAGACGCAGGGAACCCATATAGACCCTTAAAAGATGGCTCTGCTCCATGGCTCCTAATAAACTCTTCACCCATAGCATCAATCTCTTTTAGAGTCATTCCAACAGTAATATTCTCCTGAAGATATTTTAAAGTCTTAGCAACGATTGACCCAGCTATGGATAGCTTAGTCAATTCGTCTTTTTTACGAAGTGGAATTGCCATTAAAGACCTACTGCACTTAAAGTTTCATATTTACTCATATAGATTTGAGCCTCAATTTTTCTCATTGTGTCAAGTGCAACCTGAACCACAATTAAGACAGCTGTCCCTCCAAAATAGAATGATGCACCCATACTATTTATAAGTAAAAATGGTAGAGTTGAGATTAGAGCCAGATATAAAGCTCCTGCACCTGTCAATCGACTTGCCACCTCATTAATAAACTCCTTAGTATGGTTTCCCGGTCTCACACCCGGTATAAATCCACCCTGTCTCTTTAGATTATCTGCAATATCTTTGGCATTAAATACGATTGATGCATAGAAAAATGAAAAAAAGACAATCAATATAAAGGTAAGTATATTAAATAGAACTCCTCCCGGGTGAAGTGCATCGGCAATGGTGACCAGATACTCATTTGTGCTACTCTGTAACATAGTTAAAGGGAACATTAAGACAGCACTCGCAAAGATAGGAGGGATAACACCTGATAGGTTTACCTTAATTGGTATATAGTTCATAACTCGCTTATCTCTATTTTGCATAATTGTCTTTCTTGAGTATGAGATTGGGATTCTTCTCTCTCCAAGTTCAACATATATAATTACAAAAATAGTAAATATAATAATTGCAGATATAGCAAGCACAGATAGGAAGTTAAGCTCTCCTGTATTTACTAAATTTACTGTATTGGATATTGCACTTGGAATACCAGATACAATCCCTGCAAAAATAATCAAAGATATACCATTTCCGATTCCACTCTGTGTTATTCTCTCTCCAATCCACATGAGTAACATAGTTCCCGTTAGCATTGAGATAGTTGTTAAGAATGTAAATGTTACTGGGTCAATCATAACAGCACTCGCACCATCTCTTCCCGTCATACTCTGAAGTCCCATAGATACACCGAAGGCTTGGACAATAGTGATAAAGATGGTTGCATATCTAATAACCTGCATATATTTCTGCATTCCATCTCTCTCTTTTTTCATCTGACCGATGGCTGGGAAGGTGGCTGCGAGAAGTTCCATAACGATAGATGCAGTAATATATGGCATAATTCCAAGTGAAATTATACTCATTCTCCTAATGGCATTTCCAGAGAACATATTTGCCATTCCAAGCACTCCACCACCGTTATTATGAGCATCAAATAGTGATGCTATAACGGCGGTATCCACACCCGGCACTGGTATATATGCTAAAACTCTATATGCAAATAGAAATCCAAAAGTAATAAGTATTTTTTGAGTTAAAGCACTACTCATGGCTATTTACCACTAACTGTAATAGCTTCATCTTTAATCTTAGATACAAGCTCTTTCGCACCTGCACCAATAAGTTTTACTCTTGTTACACTCTTTTTCAGTTTATGAACCGATTTGATACTCTCTAAGGTAATCTCCTCAAGTTCTGCTACAGCTTTAATCTTATCAACATTGATGGCATAAGGCTTGATTACTCTTGAGGTAAATCCAACCTTTG
Source organism: Campylobacteraceae bacterium (assembly GCA_027002665.1). Classification (GTDB taxonomy): domain Bacteria; phylum Campylobacterota; class Campylobacteria; order Campylobacterales; family Sulfurovaceae; genus UBA1140. The sequence goes on from JALWZK010000268.1 coordinate 4,578, forward strand.
GAACTCTCTTTACAAGTGGCATCTGACCACCCTCAAAGCCTCGCTTCTTTCTATAACCACTTCTTGCTTTTTGACCTTTATTACCTCGTCCTGCGGTCTTTCCTGTCCCAGAACCTTGACCACGACCAACCCTTTTTCTATTTCGAGTTGAACCGGGTGCCGGTTGTAAATTATGTAAACCCATATCTACTCCCTTAAGCTTTAATTCTCGATAGAGCCTTTATAGTAGCCCTTACAAGATTATTTGGATTATTTGAACCCAACGATTTCGCAATAACATCTTTAATACCTGAAAGCTCAAGCACCGGTCTCATCGCACCTCCTGCTATTGTTCCTGTCCCTTCACTTGCTGGTCTTAAAATAATGAGACTGGCACCACTCTTCTGTTTAATATCATGGGCAATAGTGGAGCCTTTAAGTTTTATCTTTACAAGATTTTTAAAGGCATCATCAACAGCTTTCTTAATGGCATCTGGAACCTCTTTCGCTTTTCCTGTTCCATATCCAATTGTTCCATTCTTATCACCAACCACTACAAGAGCAGTAAATCTAAACCTTCTACCACCCTTTACAACTTTGGTAACTCTTCCAATATTTACAATTTTCTCTTCAAATTTATCTCTATCAATAACCTGCATCGACTCTCTCCTTATAACTTAATTCCAGCTTCTCGTAGAGTGTCTGCAAAAGTTGCAACAACCCCATGATAGAGATAACCGTTTCTATCAAACACTACTGTTTGAATATTTGCCTCTTTGAGTTTGTCGGCAAATGCCATTGCCACTTTTTTAGCATCTTCTCTATTTGCTTTTAGTCCCATTGCTCTACCATCTATTGATGTTAGAGTTACACCGACACTATCATCTATCGCCTGTGCATAGATGTGTCTATTCGATTTAAAGATAGATACTCGAGGACGAGTGGCAACTCCACTAATTTTACCTCTAACCCTCGCCTTTCTCTTTGCTCTAACTCTATTTTTTCTTCTCTGAATACTCTTTAACACCTGCTACTCCTACTTACCAGCTGCTTTACCAGCTTTTCTAATAATAACCTCATCACTATATTTAATACCTTTACCCTTATACGGTTCTGGTGGTCTAAAGCTTCTAATTTTGGCAGCTACCTGTCCCACCTTCTGTTTATCAGAACCCTTAATGGTAATAACATTTTTTGCAATAGTAATATCTATATCATCTGGAATATCGAAATTAATATCATGGGAAAATCCAAGTTGAAGATTCAGAGTTTTCCCTTGAATAGATGCTCTATAACCGACACCATTAATCTCCAATGACTTTTCAAAACCTTTATCAAGTCCAATAATGATATTATTAAATAATGCTCTATAGGTTCCCCAAAAGGCAGAACTTTGTCTATCTTCGCCTACTCTTGAAAATATAACTTCTGAGCCTTTAATATCAATTCCAACTCTTCCATAGGTCTCTAATCTCTTTTCCAATTTACCTTTTTTAGCAATAAGAGTCGAACCCTCAAGCGATACCTCAATACCACTTGCAATAGTTACTGGTTTTTTTCCTATTCTTGACATATATTTTCCTTACCAAATACTACAGATTACTTCACCACCAACTTTATGTTTAAATGCCTCATCATTCGCAATTACACCTCTGTTGGTAGATACTACTAAGGTTCCGTAACCATTCTTAAAACTTCTAATCTCTTTAGCACTCTGATATACTCTTCTACCCGGTTTTGAGATTCTCTTAATTTCATTAATTACACTATGGCCACTCTCATCATATTTTAATACAACTTTAATTGTCTTCTTAGCTCCATCTGCCTTTACCTTAAAGCTCTCAAGATAGCCCTTCTCTACGAATATAGAGACTATAGCCTCAATCATATTAGAGTGAAGAAGTGTCGTTACATCCAATCTTCTCTGTGCAGCATTTCTTATCCTTGTAAGAGAATCTGCAATTATGTCTGTCATCATATCCTACTTCTCCTTACCAACTTGATTTTTTCATACCGGGAATTAAACCCTCATTTGCCATTTTTCTCAAACAGATTCTACAGATACCGAAATCTCTATATACAGAGCGTGGTCTTCCACAGATACTACATCTTGAATATGCTCTTGTTGAAAATTTAGCAGGTTTTTTCTGCTTAGCAATCATAGATTTTTTAGCCATTACTTCTTCCTTTAGCAAAAGGCATACCGAGTTTCTCTAAGAGAGTAAATGCCTCTTTGTCATTATCTGTGCTTGTAACAATAGTAATATTCATACCGTGAGTCTTAATGATATTATCAAATTCAACCTCTGGAAACATAAGTTGCTCATCAAGACCAAAATTGTAATTACCTCTACCATCAAAACCTTTTCTGGAGGTTCCTCTAAAATCCTTTACTCGTGGAAGTGCTATTGAGATTAACTTATCGAAGAAGTTATACATATTTTCACCTCTTAGAGTAACCTTGATTCCACTCGGACTCCCCTCTCTTGCTTTAAAACTTGCAACTGACTTCTTAGCATTTACAATAACTGCTCTCTGACCGGCAATTAATGATATAGTATCTCTCATATTGGCAATAAGTTTACTATCTTTACCCTCTCTACCAGCACCAACAGATATGACTATCTTCTCAAGCTTTGGTGTCTGCATTACATTTTTAATCCCAAGCTCTGCTCTAAGTGCTGGAGTAATCTCATTATATTTTTGCTTCATTCTGCTCATAGATTACGCCTCTACTTTTTTTACATTGGATATATGAATTGGCATCTCTTTTTCAATAAATCCACCATCTTTATTCTCTTCACTTGGTTTTACAGCCTTTTTAACTATTTTACACCCTGCAACAATTACAGAGTCCTTTTTAGTAAGGACTTTTAAAACCTCACCTTTTTTGCCTTTATCGTCACCGGCAATGATTAAAACCTCATCACCCTTCTTAATCTTAAATTTCTTTGCCATTACCATACCTCTGGAGCAAGTGATACAATTTTCATAAATCCTGCATATCGTGTCTCTCTCGCTACAGGACCAAAAATACGAGTACCAATTGGTTGTTTTTTATCATCGATGATTACAGCTGCATTATCATCAAATCTAATTAGAGAGCCATTCTCTCTCTGTATCTCTTTATGAGTTCTAACAACTACAGCTTTAACCACCTTTCCTCTCTTAACTTTACCTGTCGGGAGTGCCTTTTTAACAGAGGCTACAATAATATCACCTACCGATGCATATCTTCTCTTTGAGCCACCAAGCACCTTAATACACATAATCTCCTTAGCACCACTATTGTCTGCCACAGTTAATCTTGTAAAACTCTGTATCATTAATCTTCTCCCACTTTTAGGATTTCAAGTAGTCTAAAGCTTTTCCTTTTTGAGATTGGACGACACTCAATTGCACTCACAGTATCTCCAACCTTAGCTTTACCCTTCTCATCATGAATAAGATATTTTTTAAATCTCTTTACAATTTTGTGATATCTAGGGTGGATTACTTTTCTCTCTACGAGAACAGTAGCAGTTTTCTCACCTGCTATCTTAATCACAGTCCCAGTTATTTGTCTCTTTGGCATACTCTCACCCCTTACTTAGATGCTTTGCTGTAATAGCTGTTTTAATTCTGGCGATGTCTCTTCTCGCCATTCTCAACTCACTTGTATTAGTAAGTTGCATTGTTTTCTGTTTCGCTTTTAGAGTAAATAGCTCAAGTTTCTTCTCTTTAAGCATTGCCTCTAACTCTTTAACGCTCTTATCCTGAATATCAGTATATTTCATTGCTATCCTTTGCAGAAATAATTTTACATTTTAACGGGAATTTATGTAGAGCCAGTGTTAAAGCTGAACGAGCTACATTCTCAGGCACACCTGCCACCTCAAATATAACTCTACCGGGTTTAATATTCATAACCCACTCCTCAACACTACCTTTACCTTTACCCATTCTGGTCTCAAGAGGTTTCTTTGTTAAAGGTTTATCGGGAAATACTCTAATCCAAGATTTACCCTGTCTCTTCATCTCTCTTGTCATGGTAATTCTGGCCGCTTCAATCTGTCGCGAATTGACACGACCTGCTGAGATAGCCTTTAGTGCAAACTCACCAAATTCAATCTTATTTCCCCTGAAGGATTTACCTCTGTTACGACCCTTCATAACTTTTCTAAATTTTGTCTTCTTAGGCATTAACATAACTATTCACCTCTTCTTCTCGATGGTCTTCTACCACCTCTTTTCTCTTCTTTCTTCTCTGCTTGAATACCTTTTGCTAAGACTTCACCTTTAAAAATCCAAACTTTAACGCCAATAATTCCATAAGTTGTCTGTGCTTCTGCAAAACCGTAATCAATCTTAGCTCTCAATGTATGGAGAGGAACTCTACCCTCAAGATACCACTCTGTTCTCGCCATCTCAGCACCACCCAATCTTCCTGCTACGGAGATTTTAATCCCCTTTGCACCAGATTTTAATGCACCTTTAATAACGCTCTTCATAGCTCTTCTAAATGCAACTCTTCTCTCAAGTTGAGTTGCTGCATTTTCGGCAGCAAGTTGTGCTGATGCTTGAGGTCTCTTCTCCTCTTTAATATTTAGAGATATATCTTTACCAAACTTTCTGCTAAGTGTCTCTTTAAGTTGAGTAATATCAGCACCCTTTTTACCGATAATAATTCCGGGTCTTGCTGTAACAATGGTAACTCTTATCTTCTTAGCAGTTCTCTCAATAATGAGATTGGATACACCTGCATAGAAAAGCTCTTTTTTGAGATATTTTCTTAGTCTATAATCCTCTTCAATAAAATTAGCAGTTCTCTCTTTTTTTGGGAACCATCTCGATTCCCAATTTCTATTAATTCCAAGTCTTAAACCAATAGGATTTACTTTTTGACCCATATTATGCTTCCTCTTTTGCTACTTCTACCAAGATGTGAGATGTTGGTTTTAAAATTCTCGTTGCAGTTCCTCTCGCTCTCGGTCTCCATCTTTTCAATACAGATGCCTTATCAACTCTACAACTTATAATTTTTACCTCCTCTGGCTCAAAATCTCCGTTGGCTACAGCTGAAGCTATAACCTTTGAGATAATCTTTGCTGCTTTGTTTGGCATAAACTCCAATGAGGCTAAGGCTAACTCTGCGTTCATACCTTGAACTTCTCTTGCGATTAACCTCGCCTTAGTTGGTGATACTCTTGTAAATTTCAATAATGCTCTACTCATATTAACACCTTAACCTTTTCTTTGAACAGAGCCTTTATGACCCTTAAATGTTCGAGTTGGTGCAAACTCACCAAGTTTATAACCAACATGATTTTCTGTAATAAATACAGGAATAAACTGTCTTCCATTGTGAACATTGATAGTTAAGCCGATAAATTCAGGGAAAATAACAGAACGCCGTGACCATGTCTTAATAGGTTTATGCGAGCCCTCTGCCTTCGCTTTTAAAACTTTTTTCTTTAGATGTTCATCTATAAATGGACCTTTTTTAGTTGATCTTGCCATATTTTACCCTTACTTCTTTCTCTTAGAGATAATTAACTTATCACTATATTTTTTCTTACGAGTTTTATAACCTTTTGTTGGCATACCCCATGGTGAGACAGGGTGTCGTCCAGAGTTGGTTTTACCTTCACCTCCCCCGTGTGGGTGGTCAATTGGGTTCATAGCAGAACCTCTTGTCTGTGGTCTAATACCTCTATGTCTCTGTCGTCCAGCTTTACCACCAACAACATTTGACCAATCCTCATTGCCAACCGTCCCAATAGTTGCCATACACTCTCCAAGCACATATCTCATCTCACCGGATGGTAACCGTAGAGATACATATTTTCCATCTCTACCCATAATTTGAGCATAGCTACCGGCACTTCTCGCTATAGCTCCACCTTGACCAATATTAAGTTCAATATTATGGACCAAAGTTCCGACAGGAATTGATTTTAATTTCATCGCATTACCGGTCTTAATATCGAGTCCGGATTCTGCTGACATAATTTTATCACCAACCTGCATACCCTTAGCTTGAAGGACATATCTTCTATCACCATCACTATATTTAACAAGACAAATCCTACAGGTTCTATATGGGTCATACTCAACAGACGCAATAGTCCCCTCTACACCAAACTTGTCTCTCTTAAAATCTATAATTCTATATAGCTTTTTGGCTCCACCTTGTCTATGACGAGATGTAATTCTACCATTTGAGTTTCTACCCGCACTTCTTGGAAGTTTTTTGAGGAGACTTCTAACAGTTGGCTTTCCAGTAATATCCCCGCTATCGAGGGTTGTAATATATCTTCGACCTGCTGAGGTTGGTTTATATGATTTAATTGCCATCTACTTCTCCTACACTGATAGACTATCTATTTTAGCATCTTCAGGTAAAAGCACATAGAACTTTTTGAAATCAGCCCTCTTACCCTTAACACCTTTAAATCTTTTAACTTTACCATTAACCCTCATAGAGTTTACTCTAAGAGGCTTAATACCAAAATACTCTTGGAAAACTGCTTTTAGACCACTCTTAGTCATTCTTGGGCTAGTCTGAACAACGATAATACCATCTTCTTGAAGATTTAGAGATTTCTCGGTATATAGTATTGCTTTAATATCTGTAATATCTGCCATATTAGCTCTCTTTTGTCAATTTATCCCAAACAGCTTTTTCAATTACCACAGAGTGGTAAGCGGCTGCAAGGTAAGCATTTAGCTCATTTGATTCTATCAAATACGCATTTTGAAGGTTTCTAAACGCAAGAGATGTTTTATCATTAAACTCAATTGACTCTTTTACAATCAATACATCTCTTTGACCCAAACTATCTACAAACTTCTTAGCATCTTTTGTTTTACCTGACTCAATAGTAATATTATCAACTACAAATAGCTTCTCATTTTGAGCATGCTGCTCTAAAGCGTAATAGAGAGCCAGTTTTTTCTGCTTCTTATTAACCTTTTGCTTATAGTTTCTATTGTTTTTAGGACCAAAGACAACACCCCCACCTACAAATAGAGGTGAACGGCGTGAACCAGCTCTTGCTCTTCCACCACCCTTTTGGGACCACGGTTTTTTACCTCCACCTCTAACTTCTGAACGATTTTTACTCTTAGCTGTATTAGCTCTCAATCCAGAAGCATAAGCTTTACAATATAGGTAAAGATTATGTGGATTTATTCCTATAAATGAGTTCGGAAGTTCATCTCTCTTAATTACTGTTCTATTTATCATTTAACAATCCTTACCAATCCTCTGGCACCATTGTGACCCGGAATTGAACCTTTTAATACTAATATTCCATTTTCAGCATCGAATGAGATAACCTCATTTTTAACTGTAACTTTTCTATTTCCATACTGTCCGGGCATCTTTCTACCCTTTGCTACACGACCCGGCCACTCAGCATTCCCAATTGAGCCAATTCTTCTACCGAATCTATGACCATGAGATGATGGACCACCACTGAAGTTGTGTCTCTTCATACCACCTTGGAAACCACGACCTTTACTCTTGAGAGATGTCTTTACCACCTTAGCACTATTTAAAGGCTCAGTCGAATAGTCTCCCACCTCTGTTCCCTCTGCAACTCTAATGGTCATAAACTTATTAAACTCTTTACTAAGATTAAATTTAGCCTGTTGCCCCTGAATAGGTTTATTTAACTTCTTACTAAAGTTATATGCAACAAGTGCCTTCCCATCTTCTCGAACTTCACACACCTTAGTATCAATAACTTTTAGAAGTGTTACAGGAATGGTTGGAACAGTAACCGTTCTACTCATACCTATCTTCTCAATAATAAATTCCATAATCTACTCCTATCTGTCCATTGAACGAATCTCAACATCAATTTCAGGTGCTAAATCCAACTTCATTAAAGAGTCAATAGTCTCTGAAGTAGCTGAAACGATGTCTATCATTCTTGCGTGAATTCTAATCTCAAACTGCTCTCTACTATCTTTATTGATATGTGGAGATTTTATTACAGTATATTTTTTAATCTTAGTTGGCATTGGTATTGGACCAATTAACTCTGCCCCCGTTCTTCTAACAGCCTCAACAATTGAAGCGACCGAGCGGTCTAAAACACGATGATCATAAGCTTTAAGCTTAAGTCTAATCTTTTCCATTTAATTTACCTTATAAAGAACTCGTTAAGTTTTCTATAACATATAGAA
>JALWZK010000269.1 GCA_027002665.1 Campylobacteraceae bacterium
GAGTTATATTTATCAAGATGTTAGAGAAGAAGTTGTAAAAGTTTGATACAATTTTTAGCTTAATTTAGATAAAATTTATTAAATTTTTATCCAAAGGCTAAAATAGTGATATTTAATGTAGTTGAGATTCAAAAAATATTGCCTCATAGGTATCCTTTCCTACTTCTTGATAGAGTAACAGGATTGGAAAAAGGTAAATCTATAGAGGCCTATAAGAATGTATCAATCTCTGAACCAGTTTTTCAAGGACACTTTCCAGACCACCCCATCTATCCCGGAGTTATGATTATTGAAGGTATGGCACAAGCGGGTGGAGTTCTTGCGTTTCAGAGTTATAGTGAAGATGAGCAGAAAGATATAGAGAATAAAGTTGTATATTTTATGAGTATAGATAAAGCTAAATTTCGTCTCCCTGTAACTCCCGGAGATAAACTTGTATATAGACTATCTGTAATTAAACATAGAGGAGCTATATGGCAACTTGACGGCAAAGCTTTTGTTGAGGAAAAACTTGTAGCTGAAGCTCAACTTAAAGCTATGATTGTAGATAAGTAGGTTTTAAATGTCAAATATTCACCCGACAGCTATTATTGAAGATGGTGCAAAGATTGGAAAAGATGTCAAAATTGGTGCTTTTGTAACCATCTCTTCAAAGGCAACTATTGGTGATAACTCTATTATAGATGCACATGCTGTTATTGAGGGAGATACAACTATTGGAGAGGGGACACATATATTTTCTCATGCCGTAATTGGCTCTATTCCACAAGATTTAAAATATCAAGGTGAAGATGTTAAACTTATTATTGGAAAAAATAATAAAATCCGTGAATTTACTCTTCTAAATCCCGGAACCAGAGGAGGGGGAGGGGTAACGAGAATAGGAGATAATAATCTTCTAATGGGGTATGTCCATATTGGACATGATGTAAAGATGGGAGATAATTGTATCTTAGCAAATGGAGCCACCCTAGCGGGGCATGTTGAGTTGGGAGATAGAGTTGTAATTGGTGGATTAACCCCTGTTCATCAGTTTGTCCATATCGGAGATTATGCTATGATTGCAGGGGCATCAGCCCTAAGTCAAGATGTCCCTCCATACTGTCTCGCAGAGGGGAATAGAGCAACACTTAGAGGTCTAAATCTAACTGGACTTAGAAGATATATTAGTAGAGATAGTATAGATAGGTTAAAAGTGGTCTATAGAGAGTTGTTTGAGAAAAATAGACCACTTCAAGAGACAACTCAAAGGCTATTAGAGAATATAGAAGAAGATATTATAGAGGTAAAAAAATTGTTGGAATTTGTCAGCAAATCAAAGCGAGGCATACCATTTAGAAGGAAAAAAATTAATGGCTAGAAAGAAGTGTAGTTTTTGTAATAGTTCAGAAAAAAAGAAAAATCCATTTATTGCAGGTAATGGTGTATATATATGTTCAAACTGTATAACATCTGCATATAAAATTCTATTTGGAGAGGATGAAAAAAGTATTAGAAGAGAAGAGCCTGCAACACTATTAATTCCAAAAGAGATACATAGAATATTAGATGATTATGTTATAGGTCAAGAGAGTGCAAAAAAGACTCTGTCTGTTGCAGTATATAACCACTATAAGAGAATATTTAAGAGCGATTATGAGAATGATACAACCATAGATAAGTCCAATATTCTTTTAATAGGTCCAACAGGTTCTGGTAAAACTCTCTTAGCCCAAACTATAGCAAGATTCTTAGATGTTCCAATTGCTATCTCCGATGCTACAAATCTTACAGAGGCTGGTTATGTTGGTGAAGATGTAGAGAATATCTTGACAAAACTGCTTCAAGCAGCAGATGGTGATATAGCAAAAGCAGAGAGAGGTATTATCTTTATTGATGAGATAGATAAGATTGCAAGAATGGGTGAAAATCGCTCTATTACGAGAGATGTATCGGGTGAGGGGGTGCAACAGGCACTATTGAAAATTATAGAGGGTTCAGTTGTAAATATTCCACCAAAGGGGGGTAGAAAACATCCAAATCAAGATTTTCTTCAGATAGATACGAAAAATATACTATTTATATGTGGAGGAGCATTTGATGGTATTGAAGAGATTATACAGAGAAGATTAGGTGCCAATCAGTTAGGGTTTGGTCAGGAGAAGCGAAGTAATAGAGAGAATGAGAGTGTAATGCATCTAATAGAATCTAGTGATTTAGTCCATTATGGAATAATTCCAGAGTTAATTGGACGGTTACATATTACAGCTACATTAGAACCTATTACTCTCGAAGATATGGTTCGAATATTAGTTGAACCTAAAAATTCAATTGTAAAACAGTATCAAAAACTATTTGAAATAGATAATGCGATATTATCTTTCGAAGAGGAGGCTTTGAGAGCTATTGCTCAAAAAGCTATCAATCGTAAAACAGGTGCAAGGGGTCTTAGGTCAATTATGGAGGAGTCACTAATTGATATAATGTATGAACTTCCAGAATTAAATGGATATGAAGTTATTATCACGGAAGATGTTATAAATAATAGTGTAAAACCAATATATATAAAAAATTCAAAATCAGCATAGGGTAAGGAAGGGATAGATATGTTTAAAAAAGTTTTAGGTATGTTTTCTAATGATTTAGCAATAGATTTAGGAACTGCAAATACGCTAGTATTAGTAAAAGGTCAAGGAATTAGTATAAATGAGCCATCAGTCGTGGCAATTCAATATGATAAGCATGGTAGAGAGAAGATACTCGCAGTTGGGATTGAAGCAAAGGAGATGATAGGGAAAACTCCCGGAAATATAAAAGCTATTAGGCCCATGAGAGATGGGGTTATTGCTGATTTTAATGTAACAGAGATGATGATTAGATACTTTATAGAGAAGGTCCATAATAGAAAAGGGCTATTCTCTCCTCGAATAATTATATGTGTCCCTTTCGGCTTAACTCAGGTTGAGAGAAAAGCTGTCAAAGAGTCAGCAATGAGTGCCGGAGCAAGAGAGGTCTATCTAATTGAAGAGCCAATGGCAGCCGCTATTGGTGCTGGTATTCCAGTAAAAGAGCCTAATGGAAACTTAGTTGTTGACATTGGAGGAGGAACTACAGAGATTGGAGTTACCTCACTTGGTGGACTTGTTCAGAGTAAATCTATTAGAGTTGCAGGGGATATGTTAGATAAAAATATTATAGACTATATGAAGAAGAATTTTAACCTACTTATTGGAGATAGAGTTGCAGAAGAGATGAAAATTAATGTTGGAACTGCTATTCAATTAGAAGAAGAGCTTACTATGACAGTTAAAGGGAGAGACCAAGTGACAGGACTTTTAACATCAGTTGAGATAAACTCAGAGCATATGCGGGAGGCTATGAAAGGGCCACTTAAAGAGATTGGAGAGGCACTAAAAATAGTATTAGAAGATACCCCACCAGACTTAGCAGGTGATATTGTAGAGAATGGAATTGTCTTAACAGGTGGTGGAGCATTAATTAGGGGGCTTGATAAGTATTTAGCCAATATTGTAAAACTACCTGTATATGTATGTGAAGAGCCACTACTCGCTGTTGCAAAAGGAACGGGCAAAGCCTTAGAAGAGATAGATTTACTTCAACATACGGCTTATGATGAATAAGAAACTAATTTTCATTACTATTATTACTTTAGCATCTCTTCTTCTATTTAAAAAAGAGGAGAAGTTTCAAGAGGATTTTACATTTATATCTTTACCAGTAAAGAGAGTATATTTAGATATTCGTAATAGTGTTAGTGATATGATAGATAAATATATAAATCAATCTAATGTTATAGAGAATTTAAAAAAAGAGAATCTTCTTTTGAGAAAATATCTATATAATCAGAAGATGATAATCAATCAGTTAGAGCAGTATAGTAA
>JALWZK010000270.1 GCA_027002665.1 Campylobacteraceae bacterium
TTTGTGTATAATAGTAACAAAAAAAGGATTAATTATGTATGAGATTATATTAACAGTTGCCATACTTCTTGCCCTATACTTTCTACTTTTCAATAAAAAGAGTAGTATAGAGACAACCACAATCAATTATCAGATAAGCACGAGCTAACTTCTATAAAATAGTAGCTCTACCATTAACCATAGCAACCATATCTTCTATCCTAACTCCAAATTCGTTGGGAAGATAGATACCCGGTTCTATGGTATATACCATTCCATCTTCAATTATAGTATCCGATTTAGAGTTTATATATGGCATCTCGTGAATATCCAATCCTACACCGTGACCTGTAGAGTGGACAAAATAGTCTCCAAATCCTGCTTTTGAGATAATATCTCTGGCGAATGAATCTATCTTCTTAGCTTTCATTCCACTTCTCGCTTTTGATATTGCTACATCATGAGCTTTCAGAACTGTATCATATATCTTCTGTATCTTTTTTGATTTAAATCTCTGATTTATAGAAAAGGAGAATCCCTCCTTAGCATAGACTGTGCGTGTTCTATCGGAGCAGTATCGTTTATATTTTAACCCTGCGTCCACAAGCAGTAAATCACCCCTCTTTAACCTCTCTGTTGTCGGCATGGCATGAGGTTTTGCTGAATTTGCATTGATTGCTACAATTGGTTCAAATGATAAGTGATATTTTCCCTTTTTAGATAGAGCCTCTTTTGTTTTATAGGTTAAGTTATACTCATCTTTTTTAAAACCACTTCTATTAATCCGCTTTGCCAATCTATCAAACGCCTCTGCTCCCAATTTTGCCGAAATTGAGAGCAACTCCAGCTCATATCTCTCTTTAATAATTCTCTTTTTATGGGAAAAATCAACCCTCTTTTTAAATTTAATATTGAGATTTTTTGATAATTCTCTAAATGCGAAGATACTCCACTCCTTTGGGTCATAGACTATCTTCTTAATCTGAGAGTTTTTAATAAGAGAGTTTGCTAATTTATATAGATTCTTAGTTATTAAAACAGAGATTCCACCTTTAACCGACTCCTTAGCCTCTATCTCATATCTACTATCTGTTATTAGAAAGCTCTCGGTTCCAAGTTTTAAAAAGAGTGCATTATCACAACTATAATTAGCCTCATAATAGATAGCACTCTCATCTTTAACTATATAGTTCACTTTTTTTGTGCCTGTTGGGCTTCTCGCATAGCTCTTATCTCATTCATGATTTGAACTATTGCAACCATTGCCAAGTGGTAACTAAAAGGTCCAAAACCGGAAACTTGTCCTGTGCATACGGGAGCAATAAGCGATTTATGTCTAAACTTCTCTCTTGCATATATATTTGATAGATGAACTTCAACTGTTGGAATCTGCACAGCAGAGATTGCATCTCTGATTGCTACAGAGGTGTGTGTATATGCGGCTGGATTTATAATAATTCCATCTGCATCACCTAAGCACTCCTGTATCTTGTCCACAATTTCACCCTCTAAGTTGCTCTGAAAAAACTCTATCTCCATACCGTTCTGCTCTGCAAAATTTTTCATCTGTGTATGTATCTCTTCCAATTTCATTGGTCCATAGATATTCTGCTCTCTATGTCCTAACATATTTAGATTTGGACCCTGAATTACTACAATTTTCATCTCTATTCCACCTTTAAGTTAATTTAGATGGCATTTTATCTAAATTTGGTTTAATCTAATTACAAAAGTTGTCTTATCTCCATCTACTTTAACCTCTAATTTACCACCCATCTCCTTCTCTATAATGGTCTTTGCAATATAGAGTCCAATTCCATCACTATTCTTCTTAGTGGTAAAGTAGGGTTCAAATATACTATTTAGATACTCTTTTTTTATACCCCCACCATTATCTCTAATGGAGATAACACCTCTATCTATAACTATCTCTATCTTAGGCTCTTTTATCTCTCTCTCAATTAGAATATCTCTCGCATTATTGATAATATTTAAGATTACCTGCTGGAACTCATTTCTATTTGCATGACATAAAAAGTTCTCTCTAATATCTAAATTAATATCTATCTTGTTTAGAGTTGGAGAGACTATCTTTATAGTATCTTCACAGGCTTTTTGAATATCAAAATCCTCTCTCTTCTTAGATGGATTATAGAAATTTCTAAAATTCTCTATGGTTCTGGACATATATTGAAGTTGCTCATTTGCCTCTTTAATGGTTAAGAGTGCATCTTTATCTCCATTACAGCTCCTCTTAATGTGCATAAATGCAAAAGATAGAAAGTTTAGTGGCTGTCTCCACTGGTGGGCAATAATGGCTATCATCTCCCCCATTGATGCCAATCTTGACTGTTGAAGTAGCATACTCTGTTGTAACTTTTGACTATTTTCAATAAGCTTAAACTTATATGATATTGCAAAAGATAGAAACATAGACTCTATTGCAAAGGCGATATGTAAAAATGGAAAAGTTTTAAAATTTATATTCAATATATCTATTAGATACTCTCCAATAGATACAACAAGCAGAGCATACCACCCAATTAAGATTAGATAGAACGGCACATCTTTGGTTTTGCTAAGCCGTTGTGCTTCAGATAGAACAAGTAGAATCCATATAAAACTTGGTATAAACTTAGTTAAGAGTGCATGGGAAAATATTAGAGTATAGATTAAATCGAATATGGATAGATATATTACACCATTGATAACCCTATTTAGATTTTTTATCTTATATAGAGCCAAAAACTGCTGAATAAATAGGGTTGAAAACAGCACAACCAATATTTGAGAAATATCAAATATAAATACACCTCGTTTAAAGTTGTAAAATTCACTAAAAGGGGATATAAAGAGATTCTCTATCTGTATTAAGAGAGATATTATTGCAATTTGTGCCAGTGCGTAGTATAGATATTGTAAATTCCTAATATAAAAATAGAATGCTAAATTATATACGGTAGAAGATAAAATAACCCCGAGAGAGAGAATGGCAATAAAAAACTCTATATCGCTATATCTATAGATAGGCTCATTTGCAATATAAAAGTGTTCATTATAAAAAAATATTATAACTATACATAGATATACGACAATAAGGGCTATTTTTATCTTCAGTATCTTATCCATTAGATATGTATCCTATATCCACACTTAGAGATATTCTCTATCTTCTCTTTACCTATAAGTTTTCTAACATCTCTAACTAAGCTCCGAAGTGCATCACTACTCATAATCTTATCGAACCATACAAAATTCTCTATCTCTGAGTATGATACTATTCGCCCTCGATTTTTTAAAAGAATATCCAGAAATTTATATTGAGAGTCTGTCAATCTAATAACCTCATCTCCTCTAATTAGGGTTCGATTAAATGTATCTAACTTATGCTCCTTGGATATATGTATAATATTTGGATTTTGAGTCTCTATCTGCTCGAAACATAATCTTATCGCCTCAAACATAGACTCCTCCTCCATAGGCTTTACAAGATACTTAATTAGATTTAGAGTAACCGCCTCCAATAGATATTCTGTATTTGTATATGCTGTTGTAATAATAATCGGTATCTTCTTATCAAGCTTCCTAATCTCGCGACAGAGGGTTAGCCCATTCATATTTGGCATCTCTATATCTGTCATTATCATATCTATATTGCCCTGCTTATATATCTCTAATGCCTCTACTCCGTCACTCGCTTCATAAATTTCAGCAAAGTAGGGACGGAGATATGAAATAGCTATTCTTCTAATCAAATCTTCATCTTCAACATATAAAAGGTTATATTCACTTCTCTTTAACATATTATACTCTCTACACTTTTTCTACATTTTTTAACTATGAGCTATCTATATC
>JALWZK010000271.1 GCA_027002665.1 Campylobacteraceae bacterium
TATCTCATAGAGAAATTATAGTTAAAAACTCACTATAGTAAGTTTAAACTATATATATCTCTTTAATTCACTATTTTTTACCTTCGGTAAATCTTTAAATCTATTATATATTTTACTCTGAGGTCTTAATACCACCCAAATAGTCATAAATATAAGGGAAAAATATGTATATATATCTCTATGTTTAATATACCAACTCTCCAATTCACCTTTATATGGAGTTATAATTTTATCATAGAAATCTAATCTATTACTCTTATGGTTATCCAATATATTCTCTTCATCTCTAAATACAATGGAGCCAATTCCAGAGAGTCCCGGTTTTACCTTAATGATATTATCTTGAGTCTTTTTATCAAATGCCAAAAAACACCTCTTTGCTTGAGGTCTAGGTCCAATAATACTCATATCTCCCATTAAGATATTAAATAGTTGAGGCAATTCATTTATCTTAGTTTTCCTTAAAAACTTTCCAAAAGGTAAAACCCTTGGGTCGTCTTTAACTGTAACGGTCTTTGTTCCCATATTTGGACTATCTTTTAACATTGTTGCAAATTTTATTAGATTAAATATCTTTCCATCATATCCAACTCTCGGTTGAACATAAAATATCTCTCCCTCACCTGTAAATTTTAAAATTATCATAACAATAATTAGAAGTGGGGAGAGAAGAACTATTGCTATTGTCGAAAAAACTATATCAAAAAATCTCTGTAACATGATTACATCCTATTATCTAAAAATTTTCCAGTCTCTTTATGTTTAAAGTCTGGAATTATCTGATGAAAGAGTGAGACTATCTCATCTCTTAACCACACATCTGAATTTTTTATACTCTCTATCTTTTCCAAAAAGTAGTTTAACTTTGAAGCGTCGAATATCGGCTCATTTTTAATAACTCCGATACTCTTAAATCTATCCATATCCAATATCTCTTTTTCAGTATAGAACTCCTCAAAATCCTTTTCGCCTGTTGTATCACTATTAAAGAAGTAGCATGGATATTTTCCCTCCTGAGGGAGAGTTTCAACTAAGGCTCTCGCCTCATCTTCACTCTTGCAGATATATGGCTCATATCCCAAATCTTTTAAATATCCTATTGCAATATCAGCAAAACTAATTAGATGGAGTTTATCACTCAGTTTTGGAAAGAAAATATCTCTATTCTCTCCAAGAATGGCACTCATTAGACACAACTCACCCGACTCCTTAGGGGTGACAAAATATCTCTTTATATCTTTTGGAGCTGACAAAGGTTGTCTCTTCTCTATTCGTCTATTAAATCCATATAGGAGAGAGCCATCAGAGAATGCCACATTTGCAAACCGTGCAGTAGATATTGGAATATCTAAACTCTTCTGCATTAAAAACATCTCCATAATTCTCTTACTTGCACCCATCATATTTACGGGGTTGGCAGCCTTATCCGTTGAGACACAGAAATATTTTTTAACTCCATTCTCTATAGACTGCTCTATTGTCTTTATGGTATTTTCAATATTAACCTCTACCATTCGCATTAGTGTAAATGGGTCTTTCTCACTCCTAACATGTTTTAGGGCAGATAGATTTAAAACATAATCATATCTCCCATCGGAGTTAATAAAGGCATTATACTCTCTACTTCCAATATCCAGAGCGTAAGTTTTAAACTCCCCCTGAATATATCCCAGAGAGCTTCTAATATCTCTAACCAACTCCACAAGATTATTTTCACTAATATCGACTACATGTAACTTCTTAGGCTCTCTCTTAAATATCTCTTTTGTAACAGCCTGTCCAATCGTTCCAGCTCCACCAAGTATTAGAAAAGATGACTCTTGAATGGTTGAAGATAAAATATCTTCATAATCGTCAATATCTCTACTAAAAAGCTCCTTTGCTCGTCCAATAAGTTTTAATATATCCATCTTACGCCACCTCCTCTCTCTCCAATATCTCATATAGAGAGTTACATATAAAATCTACATCACTAAAACTCATTGTAGGATAGAGTGGAAGGGTTAGCTCTCTCCTTGCAATATCTTCGGCAATCGGTGCAGAATTTAGATTTAGATTTTTAAATGCAGTGAACTCTTTAAATATTGGATAGTGAATTGAGGATTGAATACCATACTCTCTCAATCTATTAATAAGCCAGACTCTATCTATACTATTAGATAGGAGTATTGGAAATATATGATATACCGGCTCAATATTTTTTAGATTTTGAAATGGGATTGATATATCTTTTATAGATGATAGATTTTTAATATATCTATCTATTAGATAACCTCTTTTTCTATTTGCATCTCTGAGCTTCTCTAATTGAACTAAACCGAGTGCAGAGCGAATCTCATCAATTCTATAGTTTAATCCAACATTAGAGACATCGTAAGATATGGCTCTCCCTTTATGTCTATCGAGGGTTAATGCACTCATTCCATGACTTCTAAACTCTCTCGCTCTAATTGCCAACTGTTTATTCTTCGTCACCAACATTCCACCCTCTCCGACAGATAGATTTTTATTGCTAAAAAAGCTAAAACAGCCATAATCTCCAAATGTTCCACAACTCTTGCCTTTATATTTTGCACCCGGTGCATGTGCTACATCTTCTATCAGATATAGCCCTCTTCTTTTACATAGTGTCACAATCTTATTCATCTCACAAGGGTATCCCGCATAGTGGACTATAATTACAGCCTTAGTTCTATGTGTAATTTGGGCTTTAATGGTCTCTGCTGAGACATTCCAGTTGTTATAACTACTACAATCAGCCAATACAGGAGTGGCACCAACCATCTTCACCACATTTATATCAGCTACAAATGTAAGGGCAGGAATAATCACCTCATCTCCACTTCCAATATTTAAACCTAAGAGAGCCATGTGTAGAGATGCTGTTCCATTGGATACTGCTACGGAGTGTATATTGCTTCCACCTAACATCTTTGAGAAGTTATTTTCAAACTCTTTGGTCTTCTCTCCCATAGTTATCCACCCACTATCAACTACATCTTTAACGGCTCTACTCTCTCTATCATCATAATTTAATTTAAACAGTTGCACTTTCCACATCTTTAATCCTTTTATATACTTTATCATACCCCTTAACTATTCGATTAAGGTCAAACTCTTTTACCTTTTTGATACTATTTTGCTTATATCTATTTAATCTATCTTCATCTTCAGCCATAAATATCATTTTACTTGCTAAGTCTCTCTCATCTTTTATATTTATTAACTTACCATTATAGTCATCAATGACCACATCTCTACAGCCCGGCATATCGGTAGCGATTAGTGCTAAACCGAGAGCAGACGCCTCTAATAAAACTCTGGGGACACCCTCTCTATAGTAGGTAGGTAATACAAATATATCAGATAGCATAAGTAGCTCCCTTATATCATCTCTTCTACCAAGATATTTAACATATTTACTATATCTATTTATCTCCTCCAAAGTGATGGAGTTGTCTGTATCAAGTTGTCCTACCAGTAGAAAGTTATATCTATATCCCTCTTGATAACATATTTTTGCAGATTTCAAATAGGTCAAAATTCCTTTCTGTTTTACCATTCTACTAACTAATATAAATGTTTTTTCACAATTTTTAATTTTTAACTGGTATTTTAACCTCTTTATCTTATATCTATCTATATTTGAGGTAAATTTCTTTAAATTAATTCCACTACTCTTTATAATAGTAGCCCTATCTCTGTTAATTAGACTATTTTGTATAAAATATTTGGCATCATCATAATTTTGAAATATTGTAAAATCAACTTTCGATTTAATACTCTTTTGAAGTTGATTATAGATTTTTTTTAGAACTCTATTTTTTAAAC
>JALWZK010000272.1 GCA_027002665.1 Campylobacteraceae bacterium
ACAAGGAATAAAAGATTTAAATATATTTCTACCATCAGGCACAGGGACTACAGCACTATTTTTACAAAAATCACTCTTTGAATTTGATAGTAGATTTCAAGCAAAGGTATATACTGTTCCATGCGTAGGTGATACTCTATATCTTAAGTTACAATTTATAATGTTAGAGAGTAATATATTGAAACACCCAACAGTGATAAAGCCTACAAAGAAGTATCAATTTGGAAAGCTGTATAGAGAGTGTTATGATATTTGGAAGAGATTAAAAGATGAGATGGGAATTGAGTTTGATATGGTATATGACCCTGTGGGTTGGCTAACCCTAATGGAGAATCGTAAAATTTTCAATAGACCTACTTTATATATACATCAAGGCGGGTTAATCGGGAATGAGAGTATGTTAGAGAGATATAAGAGAAAATATGGTTAATCTCTTTAACAAATTTAAATATTTTAAAATAGATAAGCTTACTTTTAACTTTTTTTTATTAAAATAAATTTAATGATATATAAAAGGATTTTCTCATGATATATAGACCAATTCCCATAGATGAAGAGATAAAATTTAGTAAAAAAAAGTTTATAATAAGTAAGACCGATTTAAAGGGTATTATCACTTTTGTTAATAAAAATTTTTGCGATATATCCGGTTATAGTGAAGAGGAGCTTATTGGAGCTCCACACAATATTGTTCGACACCCCGATATGCCAAAAGCAATTTTTTATCTAATTTGGAAAACACTTCTATCTGGAAGAGCAATATCTGGAGTTATAAAAAATCTATCTAAGAGTGGTAAATACTACTGGGTTATAGCAGACTTAGAACCAAAATTTGATAAAAATGGAAATATTGTATCCTTAACAGCATTTAGAAGAGCTGCTCCTCAAAATGTAATAGATGAAATTGAAGAGTTATATGAGGTAATGTTGAATATAGAGAAGAAACATGGAATGAAAAAATCTATAGATTATCTTGAAGGCTATCTGGAAGAGCGAGATATGACCTATGATGCCTTTATTTTAGAGTTAATCAAACCGAGAGGTATTCTGGCTACACTGCTTGATGCTTTTAAAAGGCTATTTAGATAGGAAAACTATCTAAGTAGCCTATTTTTTTGTTTGATTTGTATCATTTATATCTTTATGAGTTATCTTATTAACCTCTGCACTATTTTTATCTTTTATTGCAGTGTATTCTTCAAAACTAAAGTCGGCTCTTATTGTTACTATCCCTATGAGTATAAAAGTTAAAATTATCTCTCTTCGCATCTTCCATTCTCACTATATAAGCCCTAACTCTATTAAGATAGGCTCTATATCTTTTGAAATTTCAACCAACTTCTTATATAAAATTCCAGAAGCCTTATCTTCTCTCAACCACTCTTCAATAATCTTAAAGCTGGAACTCTTCTGCTCTTCAGTTAATTTATTTGAGCTACCTATTGACTCTTTAATCTTTTCTAATTTTTTTTGCATATTTATCCTTCTATAAAATATATCTGGTGCTATCTTCACTATCTACCAACTTATCTAACTTCTCTTCAATAAGAGCCTCATCTATTACAATATCTTGCCCCGCATACTCATCTGCATTGAAACTAATATCTTCTATAATCTTCTCCATAATTGT
Source organism: Campylobacteraceae bacterium (assembly GCA_027002665.1). Lineage (GTDB taxonomy): Bacteria > Campylobacterota > Campylobacteria > Campylobacterales > Sulfurovaceae > UBA1140. The sequence goes on from JALWZK010000272.1 coordinate 1,631, forward strand.
ATGGAGTCGTCTCGCTCCAATATCTTCTGTCTTCTCATTTGCAAGGGCTGAATAGTTTGCGATACTTCTCAAAGCCTTCTCTTCAAATATTAAATTTACACCCTCGACCGACAATAGTGCTTTATACTGCTTGACAAGTGAGTTTTGAGGCTCTGTCAAAATTCGATATAGTGCTTCACTATCTAAACTATCAAGCTCAACTCGGAGAGGAAAACGGCCTTGAAGTTCAGGAATTAAATCACTCGGTTTACTCAAGTGGAAAGCTCCAGCCGATATAAATAGAATGTGGTCTGTCTTGACCATTCCTATACGAGTTTGGACATTGGAACCTTCAACTATTGGAAGTAGGTCTCTCTGAACCCCCTCCTTAGATGGGTCCTGTCTTGAGCTTGAGTTTGCAGGAACAGCAATCTTATCAATCTCATCAATAAATACAATTCCACCCTCTTCAATCTTCTTTATTGCTAAATCTTTCAATTTATCCTCATCAAAAAGCTCCCTACTCGCCTCTTGAGCCAATATCTTTTTGGCCTCTTTAACAGTCACCTCCTTCTTTTTACCTTTTTTATTTAATCCGCCTATAACTTTAATAATAGACTCCTGCACATTTGCCATTTCTGGTGGAACATTTCCCACTGTGGATATATCTATAGAGGGTGCTGGTAGTTCAATCTCTATCTTTAAGTTGTCAAGTTTTCCATCTTGAAACCTCTTCTGCATTCTTGCATAAGAGTTTTCATAATCTCTCAATTTTGCCTCACTCGCACCGGATGGAAGAGGTGGAAGTAACTTCTCTATAATTTTATTCTCTACATAAGCCTCAATCTTATCTTGATTTAACTCATTCTGTTCCTCTCTAACCAGAGCAAGTGCATTTAAAGCTAAATCCCGTATCATAGACTCCACATCTCTACCAACAAAACCGACCTCTGTATATTTACTCGCCTCTACTTTTACAAAAGGGAGACGCATCATTGTTGAGAGTCGTCTTGCTATCTCTGTCTTTCCTACACCGGTGCTTCCTATCATAAGAATATTCTTAGGCATAACATCCTTTTGCAATTCAGGTGTCAGTTGCATTCTTCTATATCTATTCCGCAAGGCTACTGCTATAGTCTTTTTTGCTTTGTTTTGTCCAATTACATACTTATCTAAGAATGATACAATCTCTTTTGGTGTAAGATTGTTTGATACTGTTTTACTCAATTAAAGCTCCAATATTTTAATATTTGTATTTGTATATATACAGAGTTCACCTGCAATTTTAAGACTCTCCTCTACCAGTTTTCGAGCCTCCATATCTGTATGTCTATCTAAGGCTCTTGCTGATGATATGGCATAGTTTCCACCACTACCGATAGATGCAATCTTCCCATCTTCCGGCTCTACCACATCACCTGTTCCAGAGAGTATAAATATATGTTTTTTATTTAAAACCAACATCATAGCTTCCAACTGTCTAAGATGTTTATCCTTTCTCCATGTCTTGGAGAACTCTATAACAGATTTCAGTAAATCACCCTTTTTCTCATTTAATATTGTCTCAAACATATCAAATAGATTAAAGGCATCTGCTGTGCTACCTGCAAATCCGGCTAAAATTTTCCCATGATATAGAGTTCTAATCTTAGTAGCATTCCCCTTTAAGATAGTATTTCCAAATGTAACCTGTCCATCTCCACCAATAACAGCAGACTCTTTACCTCTGTAGGCAAGAATTGTTGTTGCTTCAAACACTAACTTACGCTCCTACAACTTCTATTATGGTATCTGCATGGATACCGTGTCCCAATTTAATATCAATTTTAAACTCACCTGTCGATTTAATTGCCTTCTTAAGTCCTATATTTCGCTTATCTATGGTGATATTCAACTGCTCCTTAATGGCTTTGAAGATATCATCTTTCTTTACAGAACCTTGAATACCCACAGGAGCCAATTTTTTTGGAATGGTAATTTTTTTCTCCTCTAAGATAGCTTTCTCTCTTTTAAATCTCTCTATCTCATCAGCCAACTCTTTTGCTATTCTCTCCTGCTCTGCCTTCCACTCTTTAATAATTTCTGGAGTTGCCAATTTTGCCATACCTTTCGGTATTAAAAAATTTGCTCCATAACCATCTTTGACCTCTTTTATATCACCTTTTTTACCTAAGTTTTTTACATCTTTTATAAGTAATACCTTCACTATTTATTATCC
>JALWZK010000273.1 GCA_027002665.1 Campylobacteraceae bacterium
GAAATGAACTAAAAAAAGATAAATTTAATAGAAACTTTACTGTTATATTCTCTCCTGAAGAGGATAAATGTATAGATAAAGGTTCATGCGTTGCTGTAACAGGAGCATTTGGGCTTACAATATGCTCAGAAGCTATTAAAAGAGTTTTAAAAATTTGATGGAACATTACCAATTTGATAAAATGGTGTTTACTGTTACCTCTAATCCCAATATCTCTATCTAATTGTAAACTCAACCTTAGCAATAATAGGCTCATAAGCTTCATCTGTTCTATGTCTAAATGCTCTCATGCCTATAGAGCTATTAGCTCCATTAATCTTTAATCCTTTGGTTTTTATAATATTCTTAGTAAGTGGAGTAGCTGACAAAATTACATAAACACTACTCACCTCTTGTGGGCAATTTCCACAACTCTTATAGCACTCTATAGGTGGTTTGATATTGAAATCTTGTTGAAAATTTAAAACACCATTTACAGGATTTGGTGTTTGTGCCATAATAAAAGGTTCACCATTTTCAATGCTAAATATAGTCAAATATCCACTATTTCCATGGGTATCTACTCTAAAGCTAAGGAGTTCGCCCTCTTTAAAACTCTTTTTTCCTAAAATAGAGATTGTCTTTTTTGGTGGTGGTGTGGATTTTGTTTTAAAAAATTTAGCTATGGTTGTATATTTTAGCTCACTGGTAGAGGCTGATAGTTGTGGGTGGTGTGGTGTAGAGTCTGCTCTTTTAGCATTTTGAATAATCTCATTTTCCATATTTTGACGCACATTCATTAAACGATTTGAGATACCTCCGTTTTGAAATTGATGTATAAAAGCATTGGTAAACATTCCACCATCAGGAGTATCAAGCGACTCTTCATTATCCTTAGAGGCACTAAGAACAATATACTCTCCTCTATTTAATCTACTCTCCATAGGTCTAAAAGCTTTAGTTTGAATAATGCCACTCACTTGGCTTTCATTAATAGTTTTTGGTTTTGGTTTATCTCCAAAGGCTTTAAATGCTGTTCCACTATGACAAGAGTCAAATAGAACTAACTTTTTAGCTTTAATAGCATTAAGGTAGCCAAATAGAGTATCATCTATAAAGAGCTTATTTTTTACTCCATCACTTAAAACTAAAGCCTCATCTTCTCCGTCGGCTTCATCTCCATTTTTATCTTTGGTATGGTAGCCATGACCTGTATAGTAGAAGATAAAATTATCATTAGCTTTTAGCTTAGCATAGTTAGTAAGATATGACTCTAAATTCATAGACTCATGACTATTTATAACTGTTACATGAAATCCCCAACTTCTAAAAAGCCTTTCCATTCGAGCTACATCTTTTTTTACTCCATTAAGGTCAAATTTTGTTCCCATATAGTCGCTAACGCCTAATATTAGAGCCTCTTTCTGTTGAGCTATAGAAAATGATGTTAGTAGAGCTGTTATTGTTAAAATTTTAAGTGTTTTCATTTTTTCTCTTTTTTGTGTAGTTAAAATCAATAATTTAAGGAGTTATTGTTATATTTATTAAATAAAGCAGGAAATAGTTTTACCTCCTTATCAATAGTTCTAAATGACTTATCCCTTGCCATCTCCAACTCATATCTGTTTTGCAAATTCATCCAGAACTCTGCACTATTTCCAAAAAACTTAGACAATCGCAGAGCAGTATCGGCTGTTATGGCTCTTTTTTTGTTGACAATCTCATTAATTCTACGAGGTGTAACCTTTAATGATTTGGCTAAACTGTTTTGACTAATCCCAAAAGGTATCATAAACTCCTCTAGTAGTATCTCTCCTGCATGTATCGGTTCTATCTTATTCATCTCTCTCTCCTAGTGATAATCTACCATCTCAACATCCAAAGCAAAACCACTCTCCCACCTAAAGCAGATTCTAAATTGTCTATTGACTCTAATGCTATATTGACCCTCTCTATCTCCTGATAGCTTTTCTAATCTATTGGCAGGTGGTATTTTTAAGTCATCCACATCTATAGCTGAATCTATCATTAGAAGTTTTCTATATGCTATTCTCTGAATATCGTGAGGTAACTTTTTTGAAAACTCTCTTTGATAGATTTTTTTGGTCTCTTTGCATCTAAATGTTTTAATCATGTGTCATTATAGCATATATGTCGTTATATGTAAAGGACGGTTTTTACAACCCCCCAATAGCAAATGTAGTATCTCCATTTAGATATATAGTAGGCTCTTGTTTATGGTTAAATGCCTCTTTTGCAAGTTTTGGCAATTTAAACTTAACATACTCTGCTATCTCATTAATTGAGAGCTTATAATCAAAGCTATATACCATCTTATTATCCATCGCATCAAGCACAGTATAGGTAAAAATCCCATGCTTCTTATACCCATCAATAGCATTCTGTTTACTAGAAGCCCCCGCAATAATAGCACTTCCTACATTGCCCCCAAATCTATTGACCGAGGTACTTAGCAACTCTTTTGAAGCCATACTTCCACTTTCACAAGTATCAAGCAAAATAACCGATTTTACAGCTTTAATCTGACTCATTATCTCTTTAAATGTTTTTTGGTTAATCGCCTCTGTGGTGACATCTGAACCATTGGCACAACCATAAGGGATAAAGTAGTAATCTCCATCTTTGTCATTGGTAATCCCATGACCTGAAATATACAAGACAAATACATCATTAGCATCTACTTTTTGGGCTATTTCGTTGACCTTTTGTGCTATCTGCTCTTTGGTTACTTGGCTATCTTTTAGTGCGTAGGTGTTGACTGTGCCAAATACAGATTTTCCAATCTGTTTGAGTTTGTCGCTTAACTCTTTGGCATCGTTATTTGGAAACTTCAAATCAAGTGAGTCATCTTTGTAGTCATTAATAGAGAGAGTAAGCAGGTGCAAGTTTGGTTTTTTCTCAGCTTTTTTACTGTTGACTATCGTAATGGTTGGTCTGTTTGATAAAATATCTCCTTTTTGATTGGTCGCATCAAAAGAGATAGTATGCTCTCCACTTGGAATAGAAATTTTCTGCTCAATAATCATACACGCTCCAATGGTCTCTTTTTTTACTCTAAAGGCTTTTGTTCTGCTTAGGTATCTGATGGCTTTATTATCAACATAGAAGTTTAGATTCTCTACCCCTCCACCCTCATCACAAACCTTTACACCTATCTCTGTACTCTCTGCTTCTATGGTGTGTGAATTGGTCATAATCTCAACTCTTGGAGGTAATCCTGAATTTAAAAGGCTATCAATATCAATTCCTTGTGCATAAGAGCTAATATCTTCGCCATTAATCGCTTTTGTTATAAGGTCTGGTCGGTAGAACTGTTTTCTAAATCGGCTTACATCTAAAAACTTTGCTTCTTTGTCTGCTCCTTGGTTAATGTGGTAGCCTATATACTGCTCTGCTCCTTTTGAGGCATTATAAAAGCCCTCTGGTGTCCATACCACCCACTTATTATCTTTACTTACAAAAATATTTAATTGAGGTCTCATCTGTGGTTTTAATTTAGACAAGTCCCAAACCCTAATAGTCTGGTCACCACTTCCTGAGACCAATCTATCTCCATCAAGAGCAATAGACCAAACTTCGCCTGTGTGTCCTACTAGGTTGGCAATCTCTCTGCCCTCTAAACTGTAGATTTTTAGCTGTCCATTTGAGCCACCTGAAATAATATAGTTTTTATAGAAGCCGTAACAGTTGTGTCCTAATCCATGGGTAGAGCCTCTTGTAATTTTAGCAATGGTTCTGCCACGCTTTTTAATTAAGAGTGTGGCATCACTATATCCATAAGCTCCCCCTTTGGTATGGATAAGAGAGTAGTCTTTATAGG
>JALWZK010000274.1 GCA_027002665.1 Campylobacteraceae bacterium
AATCTCTTATTTGATTTTATATCACCATTAATATTAAAATATTTTTTTGATACTCTCATATCTCCTTTTAGATGTAACTCTATAAACTTGTGATGTAACTCATCAGGGAGTTTTACTATTTTATATAGATATAGTTTTCTAGTCTCTATATTAAATTTTATATTATCATAATCTCTAGTTGCTATATTTAATTTAATTCGCTTAGAGTTCAATTTTGCAAAAGCTCCTCTTTTACTACTATTTATAGTTAAATAGAGAGGTGTAAGTGGATTTAGATTTACTCCAAAACCATTAAACTTTTTAATAGTGATTTTACTATCACTCTTTATTAATTTAGGATTAGTATAGTCTCCATTAAATCTACTCTTTATCGAAAAATTCATATTTTTAGAGCTATTTATCATAGTAATTGCTCCATTGATTTTATGACTATTAATATCTATCTTTATATTGGCCTTTGGGTTATTTAAGATATTAATATCTGTAATATTTCTATCTTTTATAAATCTATTTATATATTTAGATTTAAATAGTAGATTAAACTCCCCTTTGCTATTTAGAGTTCTATTAATATCTTTAAAATTTAACTGCAATCTATCTTTGATAACTCCATCTACAACATTTGATAAAAATCTACTCTCTATATCTACTTTAGTATCTCCATTTAGAACCCTGTTATATCCATTTAGAAAGAGAGATGCCAATTTTAAATCTATATCTTTCCTTTTTGCTCTTAAATCTTTGAGATTTACCTTAAAATTTACCTTTTTTAGAGTGCCATTTGCATTTAAATTTATAGCTCCTACTCTTTGAATTGTAATATTTTTATCTTTTATATACTCCTCTATAAACTCTCTCTTAGGGATAATATTAGATTTCAGATGAAATCCAAGAGTGTTATTAATATCTTTTAAATTAAAATGAGTATCCCCCCTCAATTTTAGGTTTGCTAAATTACTATTTAGAATAGTATCTATATTTTTAATATTTACATCTCTGTTTAGGACGCTATAGCTACCATTCACTATTAATTTTTTACTATCTACTCTATATTTGTTATCCTCTATTTTGAGACTCTTAGTTAAGAGACTATATTTTAACTCCTTCATATCTCCAGAGGCATTTAGATTAATATCTCCATTAATATTATATGGTTCTATAATAGATAGATTATGAGCTTTAATATTTGATTTTGCTCTAAATTTTAGAGTTCTGTTTATATCATTTAAATTAAATGTGGTAACACCTCTCAGTTCCAATTTTGATAGATTACTACCCAATATAGTATCTACATTTATAGATATATCTTGTTTCTCTATATTATAGTTACCATTAACTATAAGCTTTCTACTATCTACCTTATATTTTTTTAGATAGTTTAGAGCTAATCCATTGACTGAAATATAATATTTTAATTTTTTTAAATCTCCACTTGTATCTATATAAAATTTAGGTGTTTTTTTTAGAGTTATATTCTGCTCTTTTAAAAGAGGTTCTAAAAATCTTCTCTTTGGCTCAATATCCCCTTTAAGTTTAAAGTTGCCATTTTTAGCTATATTAGCCATTAGATTAAGATTTGTAATATTGCTATCCAATTTAAGTTTTATATCTCCTATATATTCACTCTTCATATCTGTCTTAAAATTTTTAATTTCTAAATTGGCACTATTTATCTTATAATTATCATATATAATATTCTCTATATCTATATGTGCCTTTTTAATAGTAATTTTATCAAATGGGAGAGAGCTATTACTATCATTACTACTACCATTACTATCTATTAAGGATTTTAAATAGTCTCTTGAGATGTGAACTCTATTTAGAGTTAAATTATCTATTAATAGTTCTCTTCGTTTTAATCTACTCCACTTAACTTTTAACTCTGCACTATCGGCTATTATCTTATTTTGATAGTTAAACCCCTCCAATTTAAAACCGGATATCAATCCACCTCTAATAGTTTTATATCTAATTCCATACTCTGCAAGTGGTTTTGAGGCAAATTTTAATATATAGCTCGGTTTTTCTATAATGAAACCCAATAGGAGTGCAATTAATATAACCAATAGTATAATATATCTTATAATATAATATATATATAAATCGATATGTCTCAAAACACCTGTCCTATACCAAGATGTATTGCAAATTTATACCTATCTTTAAATCCAATGTCAAATCGTAATGGACCTATAATAGATAGGTAACGAATCCCAAAGCCATAACTTCTATACCAATGGGCATTATATCTATCTATCTCTTGAGATATTGTAGAGGCATCTATAAATGTAACAATGGCAAACTTTTCAGTTAAATATCTTCTCGCCTCTAAGGAGGTATCAATTAATCCAACACCACCTATCGGGTCACCATCAAAGTGTGGGCCTAAATCTCTATACTCATACCCTCTATTACTCATAGAGCCACCTGCAAAGAAGTGTTTAAATATTGGTGTATCTTGACTCAACCAACCCATTTTAATTTTAAAAGCGTAAACCATTGGCTCATACTCTTTTATATATCTACCCTCTGCCAATATTTTTAGATAATCAATCTCCGAAGCCAACTCTCTCATAGCCTTTTCAATATATATAGAGGTATAGTATCCATTTTTAGCGTCCATTTTAGAGTCTCTCTTATCTATAACCAATTTATAAAAGAGTGAATTGATGAGGTAGCTACCGCTAAGTAAAGCACCATTATCCGATTTAACTTTATTGTTTTCAACTTGAAATCCAAAATAGTGGTCTAAATCAAACAGCTCCTTTCCAAATGTAACTCTCTCTACCATTAACCCTTCACTATACCCATCATATCTCCATTTTTGATAACTCAACTCATTTCTAAAGTTAAATTTCCCCAGAAATCTATATAGAAAGGGTAAAACTATCTTAGGGTCATAGAAACCTGTATGGAGTTTATACCCCTTTTGTGTAATTTTTCCACCCAATCTAAACTCCCTTAAGTTTCCAAAGAAATCGTGGTCAATATATTCTGCTCCACCTCTAAACCCCTCATAGGTATCATACCCAAGATGTGAAGATAGCTCTTTTGTATCCCCCTCTTCTAAGAAAAGTTTTATAGGGACATTTTGAGTTGTATTATTAAACTCTGGTCTCATAATTATCTTATCAAATACTCCCAATTTATAGATATTATCATAACTCTCCTCCAATTTTAAAACATTATACAACTCACCCTCTTTATATTTTATCTGCTCCTTAATTAGCTCATTATCTATCTTTGAACTATTGTTTATATCCAATTTACCAAAGTATCGCTCTTTACCTCTATCCACATCTATAGTAATATCAACTCTATACAAATCAAGGTCAATTACTGCCTTAGCATTCATTTTATAGGTGGGATAGCCATTCTCCTCTAAATATCTACTAATCCTCTTTTTTGTCTCTGTAAAATCGGCAGTTTTAAATCTTTTTCCTATCTCAAGCAGTGAGAATTTTTCAAAACCCTCAGTTATATTCAGAGATTTAATCTTTATAGGCTCTCCTTTTCTTATATATATTATAATTTTTTTCTTTTTAGTTTTTGAAAATACTTTTGCTCTATAATAGCCAATACTCTTTGCATACTCCTCTATTCTATGGACAAACTCTTCTATCTGTTTAGTTTCAAAAGTTGGATTTTTTTTCCAGATTTTATATATTGGAGGATACTCAATATGACATACCTTCAGGAGAGTATCTCTATCGAACTCACCTGCTATTAAATCAATATCACCTTTAAACTCTATCTCATTGAATGTCTCAGCAGTAATAAAAAGTGTAAATAGTATTAAAATCAATATATATC
>JALWZK010000275.1 GCA_027002665.1 Campylobacteraceae bacterium
TCTATGCTAAGAATGGACTACTCCATTTTAAAAAAGATAAATCTACATTTAAAACAGGATATTGTTCCTCCCAATAGTAATGTTAGAGTAAATATACCAACTTCTCGATTATATATGTTTAGAACCCTCTATTATAAAGTTAGAAATAGAGTAAAAGAAGCCTATAATAGATATAGATAAAGGATAGGTTATGAGATTTCAAAATAGTATAATGTGTTATATAATTTTATTTTTATTAAATAGCCATATAGCAAAAAGTGAAAGGATAGAAGACCCTTATAGAGTTAAAAATCACTCTGTAAAATATAGAAAACTTCCTGTATCAAAACAGTTTTGTGTAGGGGATAACTGTATGGCAAGTTTTGCAATCAATAAGAAGAAGAGAGTTGATTCAACAACTGCTATTCAAGTTGGTGCATTTAGACGATATAAAGGTGCAAAGATATATGCGAGAAGATATGGCATGTTAAGTAATAGATATAGAACTGTTATTAAAGAGGGGTTAAAATATAATAGACCAATATATAGAGTTCAGATAGAGGGATTTTCCAATGAAGATGAGGCTAATGCATTTATTGGAAAATATCCTATATTACGATATTCTGACTCTTTTCTGGTTAGGAGATAGGTTTTGTCTTAATCATTTTTAAGCAGAAATCTCAAAACGAACGAAGAGAGTTTCTTTAGTAAAACGAACGAAGAGAGTTTCTTTAGTAATAATCTCATAGCAGTTGGGTAGTTCAAGTAGTATATTAGCAATACTCTACTTCAACTCTCCCCAAGAGTCTCCAATATTAACGGAGCATTCTAAAGGCACATTAAGTTCCATTATATTCTCCATAATCTCCTTAAACTCCTCTGCAACCTCATCTATAATGTCTTCCCTTATCTCAAATATTAACTCATCATGAATTTGGAGTAGCATAGCACCATCAATATTATCTCTCTTAATTTTTCTATCTATCTCTAACATGGAGAGTTTAATTAAATCGGAAGCACTCCCTTGAAATAGGGTATTTATAGACTCTCGCATAAATGATGCCTTCTGCATACTGTTTGCACTCTTATAATCAAAAAATCTCTTTCTCTCTAAGAGAGTCTCAATATATCCAATCTCTTGGACTCTATCTTGAACACTCTCCAGAAATCTCTTAACTGTTGGAAATGAGTTAAAGTAGTTGCTTATAATCTCTCGAGCCTCACCGATACTAATTTTTAGCTCTCCAGAGAGTTTTTTAGGACCCATTCCATATAAAATCCCAAAATTTATAGATTTTGCAATGGCTCTCTTCTCCTTTGCTAACTCCTCTCCAAATAGTTTTATGGCTGTTGTAGTATGAATATCCATATCACTCTGAAATGCCTCTATTAGAGTTTTATCTTTTGAGAAGTGTGCCAATAGTCTTAACTCAATTTGAGAGTAGTCAATACTAAGTAACTTATAGCCATCTTTTGCTATAAATGCCTCTCTTATCTTTCTACCGAGGGGTGAGCGAACAGGAATATTTTGTAGATTTGGCTCTTTTGAACTTAATCGTCCTGTCGATGTGCCCGTCTGTAAAAAAGAGGTATATATTCGGCTATTTTTATCCTGTTTAGCCAATTTTAATAGAGGTATTGCATAGGTTGAGAGAAGTTTTTGAGTAGCTCTATACTCCAATATCCTATGGATAATCTCATGTTCATCTATAAGTTGATTTAATACCTTCTCATTGGTGCTATATCCCGTTTTTGTCCTTTTTGCACCCTTTAATCCAAGTCTATTAAATAGAATCTCTCCAAGCTGTTGAGTAGATTTAATATTAAATTCGGTTCCACTCAACATATATATCTCTTCGGTTAGCTCTTTAATTCTATTACTCAATAGATTTTTTAAACTATTTAATCTATCTATATCTATCTTAATACCAATCTGCTCCATATCTATCAATACATTTATAAATGGATACTCAACCCTCTTTGCCTCATCTCTTAAACTCTTATCTAAGAGACCATTTAGTTTGAAATATAATCTATATGTAATTAGAGCATCTTCAGCGGCGTAAAATGAGGCTAAATCAATATCTACAGATGAAAAATCCTCCCCTTTTTTTACCAAACTCTTAAAAGATTTCATCTCATAATTGAAAAACTTTTTAGATAGAGTATCTAAGCCTATTTTGCTACCCGGATTTAATAGCCATGCCATTATCATTGTATCTGCATAGGGGACAATCCTCTCTATACCATACCTATAATATAGGAGTGATAAATCAAATTTTAAATTTTGTCCTACCACCTTAGCCTTTAATATCTTTTTAATAGCTCTGATTGCATCATCTATATTAACCTGCTCTCCAACTCCAAGATAGTTATGGGCTATCGGCACATAGTAGGCTCTATAATTATCCATAGCAAATGAGAAACCAACCAACTTATCCTCTCTTATATTTAATCCTGTTGTCTCTATATCAAATGCTACAATAGTATCAGTAGTAATAGTCTCAATAATTTTAAATAATCTTTTGCTACTATTTAGAGTAATATGTTTAAATGATATTTGAGGAGTTCCTTTAAAATCTGCCTTTTCTAATGCCTGTTTCATCTCATATATCTTAAAATCATCAATTAATGGTATAAGATAGTTTTTATCTTCAAAAGTAAAACTATCTAAATCAAAATCATTAAATATATCTCTCCTTAGTGTAACTAACTCTCTCGATAAAAATGCACTCTCTTTTCCATCTAAAAGTAGTTTCTGAACTCTCTTAGTTCCAACTCTATCTATATTTTCATAGATATTCTCTAAGGTATGAAACCGATTAATAAGCTTAGATGCTCCAATTTTTCCAATCCCTTTCACTCCGGGAATATTATCTGAACTATCCCCTACAAGTGCTTGAAAATTTGTAAAATCTTGAGGTTTTACCCCAAACTTTTTAAAACAGCCATCTTCATCTACCTCTACCTTCTTTACGGCGTCATATAGTGTAACTCTATTATCATCTATTAGTTGATATAAATCTTTATCATGAGATACAACTCTTACCCTCAACCCCCTCCTCTTAGCAAAGGAGGTTATAGTTGCAATAATATCATCAGCCTCATATCCATCTTTGGAGATATTTGCAAATCCCATTCTATCTATCCACTCAACTGCAATGGGTAACTGTTTCAATAAATCCTCTGGTGCCTCACCTCTATTCGCTTTATACTCCGGATATATATCTTCTCTAAATGATTTCCCTTTTGTATCCAATGCAAATACAATATAGTCTGTATTGTGTTCTCTTCGTAGAGAGTCAATTAAATTTATAAACCCTGTTAGGAGTCCTGTTGGAAATCCTTGTGAGTTCCTAAGAGGGGGAAGAGCAAAATATGAACGGAAAAAGAAACCGAATATATCAATAATTGTAATAGTTTTCAAAATAAAAGCCTATGGAATAATATAAAACACTATTTTACTCTATTTTGGTTAAATGTTAATCGTTATTATACTTAATTTTATATTAATATGATATAATATACTATATATTTAAGAAATCAATAATTTTCAATACCTGTTTTTTAAAAGTCGCAAAATTTATTTTGCGGCTTTTTTTATCCGATATCACTTAATTTCTTTAAAATATCGTATTGTAAAATCGTCAGTTTCTTTCCTTGAATTGAAATGACCTTATCTGCTTTAAATTCCGACAAAATACGAACGGCATTTTCCATTGACATAGATGAAAGTTCCGCTAATTCTTTTCTTGTCATTCCTAAATGGAATTCTTTTGCTTCATAAATTTCATCAGCCAAATAAAGT
>JALWZK010000276.1 GCA_027002665.1 Campylobacteraceae bacterium
AAATATAGTAAACTATTTATTAATATTGGATAATATCTATATAATTTAGATTAACTACTACCAATGTTACTACTTGTTACTATAAATCTATTTCATTAAAAAAAAAATTCTAAAGATATAGATTAATCTATTAGATAGTGTAGAATATATTAGAAATTATGATAAATCTATGCTTAGATGGATAGTTTCTATACATCTAAGTAAATATTATAATTTTTTTATTAAATATGAAACACCATTTAAGATGGTGGAGAATACAATACCCCATAATTAGAAAAAGAATAGGAGTAGTTATGACTGAAATAAGATGGCATAGCCGAGCTGGACAAGGTGCAGTGACAGGTGCTAAAGGTCTAGGTGATGTTGTTGCAACAACAGGTAAACAGGTTCAGGCCTATGCACTATATGGCTCTGCAAAGAGAGGTGCAGCGATGAATGCATATAATAGAATTGATGATAAGCCGATTATTAATCATGAAACAAAGATGTTTCCAGACTTCGTATTAGTCATTGACCCAGCATTAGCATTTACAGATGATATTACAAAGAATGATAAGCCTACAACTAAGTATATCATTACAACTCATCTATCAAAAGATGAATTAATTTCAAAAATTCCTGCCCTTCAAGATAAGGCAGATAGAGTTTTTGTTGTCGATTGTATGGAGATTTCACTTAGCACCATTGGGAGAGCAATACCAAATGCTCCTATGCTTGGGGCTTTAGTTAAAATCTCTCAGATGTTTGAGCTTGATTACTTCTTAGATAGAATGAAGAAGGTTCTCTCTAAGTTTCCACAAAAGATTATTGATGCCAATATGGAAGCGATTACAAGAGCTTATAACGAAGTTAAGTAGAAAGGAAATATAATGAGCAGAGGTGTATTAGGAACGGAAAAGCGTGGTATCTTAGAGTTAGGTGCTGAAAAAAAAGTTGGTTGGGACGCAGTTCCACAAGGTGTTGTGCTTCACTCATTTGATGAAGAGGTTGAAAATGTAGCACATGTCAGACCAGAAGAGAGAAATTACAGTCAATTTAACTCCTATATAGCAAGTGTTGCATCATGGCGTGTAATGAAACCGGTCTATAATAGAGATATATGTATTGATTGTCAAAACTGTTGGGTTTGGTGTCCAGATACATCTATTATCTCACGAGATAAACAGATGTTAGGAATTGATTATGACCACTGTAAAGGGTGTGGTGTCTGTGTTGAGGTTTGTCCTACAAATCCAAAATCACTTTTAATGTTTACAGAGGCTACTGAGAATGATGATGCTCTAGCTAATTGGCCAGAGAAAAAGAAAAAAGCAAAAAAGTAAGGGGCTATTATGGCAAAAAAATTTGAATTAAATGAGATGGAAGTTTGGGACGGTAATTACGCTGTATCCCAAGCATTGAGACAGGCACAAGTTGATGTGGTTGCCGCTTATCCAATTACTCCATCAACTCCAATCGTTGAAGGTTATGGTGCTTTCCAGGCAAATGGATATGTTGATGGTGAGTTTGTAATGGTAGAGAGTGAGCATGCTGCTATGAGTGGTTGTGTTGGAGCAGCTGCTTCTGGTGGAAGAGTAGCTACTGCTACATCCTCACAAGGTTTTGCACTTATGGCGGAAGTTCTATATCAAGCAAGTGGTATGAGACTCCCTATTATTTTAACAGTTGTAAATAGAGCCTTAGCATCTCCACTAAATGTTAGAGGTGACCACTCAGATATGTATCTTGGAAGAGATAGTGGTTGGATACAGCTTGACGCATTTAATCCACAAGAGGCTTACGATTTAACCCTATGTGCATTTAAAATAGGTGAAGATTTAAGTGTTAGACTTCCTGTTATGGTGCATCAAGATGGATTTACAACTTCACATAAGGCACAAAATGTTAGACCTCTTCAAGATGACGAAGCATATAAATTTGTAGGTGATTATGTGCCTGTTGATGATATGTTAGACTTCAGCAGACCTGTAACACATGGAGCGCAAACTGAAGAGGATTGGCACTTTGAGCATAAGGCAAAACAGCATAAGGCTATTATGGACTCAAAAGATAGAATCGATGCCATATTTGCAGAGTTTAAAGAGTTAACCGGCAGAGAGTATAAGAGAGTTGAGACATATATGATGGAGGATGCAGAGGTTGCTATGGTGGCACTTGGCTCAACCGTAGAGACTGCAAGAGTTGCCGCACAGCAGTTAAGAGAAGAGGAGGGCTTAAAAGTGGGTGTTATATCTCCT
Source organism: Campylobacteraceae bacterium (assembly GCA_027002665.1). GTDB lineage: Bacteria > Campylobacterota > Campylobacteria > Campylobacterales > Sulfurovaceae > UBA1140. The sequence continues at coordinate 2,238 of JALWZK010000276.1, forward strand.
CGTGTATTTAGACCATTCCCATTTGAGCTTATTCAAGAGGCTATGGATATGAGTGATAATTTAAAAGCTGTTGTATGTATGGATAAGTCGGCACCGGGTGGTGCAATGGGTGCGCTATTTAATGAGGTATCAGCTTCAGCTTATACTACAAAAAATAGACCTATTGTTACAAACTACATATATGGCTTAGGTGGAAGAGATTTTACTGTTGATGAGGCAAAGAGAATCATGAGAGAGCAGAAGGCTCATGCAGACGCTGGATATATCACAACTGAAATCCAACAGTTTAGTGGCGTTAGAGGTCCAAAACTTGGATTTTTTAAGACAAGAAGGAATTAAGAATGGCAATTACATCAATTAGAAATTTAAAACAATTTTCAACTACGAATGAGAGATTAGAAGGGGCTCACCTTCTCTGTCCCGGCTGTGCTCACTCTATGATAGTTAGAGAGCTAATGAACTGCACAGATGATAACTTAGTTATTGCCACAAATACTGGTTGTCTCGAAGTATCAACTGCTGTATATCCATATACTTCATGGGATACATCATGGATACATATCGGTTTTGAGAATGCGGCAACAGCCGCAAGTTGTGCAGAGGCGATGTATAAAGCGAGAAAGAGAAAAGGTTCTCTAAAAGACCCAGATGCACCTGTAAAATTTGTAGCATTCGGTGGAGATGGTTCTACTTATGATATTGGATTTCAATGGTTAAGTGGTGCTGTAGAGAGAGGACACGACTTTACATATATCTGTCTAGATAATGAGAACTATGCAAATACAGGTGGACAGAGAAGTTCAGCTACTCCTGTTGGAGCTCACACATCGACAGCACAGGCTGGAAGTGTAAGTTATGGTAAAAAGCAGAAGAAAAAGGATTTAGTAGCTATTATGGCAGCACATGGTGCGCCTTATGTTGCTCAACTTGCTCCAAATAAGTGGAAAATTATGGCTAAGGGATTCCAAAAAGCATTGGAGACTGAGGGACCATGTTTCATCAATACAGTTTCAGCCTGCACTACTGAATGGAGATTTGACCCTAAAGATACAATCCATATTACAGACTTAGCTACAGATAGTCTAATGTTCCCAATCTATGAGATTGTAAATGGACATGAGTTAAATATTCTATATAGACCAAAAAAGGTGATTAAGGTAGAAGAGTATCTCGCTGCTCAAGGTAGATATAAGCATCTATTTAAACCGGAAAATCGTCATATTATTGATGAGATTCAAAAAGAGGTTGATGCTAATTGGGAAATGTTACAGAGAAGAGAAGAGGCTCGGATTTAAAATCAGATTTACTACAATAGAGAAAGCACACATTTTTGCTTTCTCTAAATCTATCTCTACTTAAAAAAAACCATAAAACAATTTAGCTCTTAATAAAATTTTTAAGATATAATCATAAAATTTTATAAACAAAGGGGGGTTTTATGGAAGAATTAAAATCTTATCTAAAATCACATAGTGAAAGTGAACTTTACCCTGCAGATATTGCTAAGATATTAAGAAAACTTAATGAAGAGGAGTTCTCTAAGGCAATTAGATTAATTCCAAAGGATATTATTGGAGATGTTGCATTAGAGCTACCTGACCGTTATTTTGATGATGTTGTTGAGTCTCTCAAGGTTGAAGATTTAACCTATGCGGTCAAAGAGTTGGAGAGTGATGACCAAGTTGAGTTTATGCAAGAGCTTCAAGATGCCGATAGAGATAAGGCATCGAGAGTTTTTGAAAACTTAGACAAAGAGGAACAGCAAGAGATAACCATGCTTCAGAGTTATAGTGAAGATGAAGCTGGTGCATATATGCAGACAGAGCTATTTACAGCTACGATTGATGAGATAGTTCAAGATGCAATTCAGAGATTTTCTAAGTTAAAGAAGGCGAATGAGATAGAGAATGTCCACACTATCTTTATTACAGATGATAGAAAGAGACTTCTATACTGTATAGACTTAGATGATATTTTAACTTTCGATTTCTCATTGAGCTTTGGTGAAAATATTAAAGATAATAGAGAAAAGTTTGAGCCTATTAAATCTTATGATACAGAGGATATTAAAGAGGTAGTAAATTACTTTAAAGAGTATGATTTATCTGTAATTCCTATTGTAAATAGGGATAATGTTCTCTTAGGAAGAATTACATCTGATGATATTTATGATATTATTAATGAACAGGCAACAGAACAGATGTATAATCTTGCTGGAGTCGATGATGAGGCTGAAGAGGATGAAGATGTAATTAAAGCTACTAAGACTCGAGCGACATGGCTTGGTATAAATCTATTAACTGCTATCTTAGCATCGATTGTTATTGGATTTTTTCAAGATACCATTAATAGTATGGTAGCACTTGCTGTCCTTATGCCAATAGTAGCATCTATGGGGGGAAATGCTGGAACACAAACTTTAACTGTTGTCGTAAGACAGTTGGCTCTTGGGGAAATATCTCATAGTGAAGCTACAAGAATTATTAAAAAAGAGGTGACTATTTCATTATTAAATGGCATTTTATTTGCTATAATCATGGGAATTATTGCTTCAATTTGGTTTAATAAAGGTATATTGGGTTTGGTTATTGCACTATCTATGATAGTTAATCTTATTATGGCAGGTCTATTTGGTTCCACAATACCACTTCTTTTAAAGAAGATGAATATCGACCCTGCCATCGGTAGCACTGTTGTTTTAACGACTATTACAGATGTTGTAGGTTTTTTTAGTTTTCTGGGTCTTGCGACTATAATTTTACTATAAAGGTTTATTTAGATATATGAGTTACCTGATACTATTTTTTGTATTATCTGTAAGTATTTCATTCTTATGCTCTGTTTTAGAGTCTGTTCTACTATCCACACAAATCTCTTTTGTCTCTCTCTTAGAAAAAGAGTCTCCTAAGACGGGAAAACTTCTTCGTTCTCATAAGGAGAATATAAATGTCTCTATTGCATCTATTCTGATTTTAAATACTATTGCTAATACTCTGGGTGCAGCTGCTGTTGGAGCTCAAGCTTCAAAAGTTTTCGGTGATGATGCAGTTATGTATGTATCTATTGTTTTAACATTTGCAATACTATATATATCTGAGATTGTTCCAAAAACAATAGGAGCAATATATTGGAAACCCTTAGCACCAATATCGGCACACATTATTAAATTCTTTATATTTATAACATATCCAATTATCTTAACTACTCTATTTATTACTGATAAAATATCTAAGGGACACCAAGAGGTTACAATCACTAAAGATGAACTCTTAGAGAGTATGCTCATAGGTGAGGATAAAGGGGTTATTGATGAGAAGGAGTCGGACTATATAGAGAATGTATTGAAGCTTGATGAGGTAAGGGTATCTGATATTTTAACCCCAAGGTCTGTTGTATTTGCATTGGAAGAGCATTTAACAATTAAAGAGGTTATCTCAACTAAGGAGGATATATTTAACTTCTCTCGTATTCCGGTATATAATGGGACTATAGATAATGTAACAGGTATTATTTTGACAAAACATCTATTTAAGGAATCACTGAAAGATGACTCAGTTACCCTATCTAAGATTAAAAAAGATATATTTGCAATTAATGAAAATATACCTGTGGCAAAGGCTCTTGACCTATTTATTAGTAGAAAAGAGCATATGTTCTTAGTGACTGATAGCTATGACCAGACAGAGGGAATTGTCACCCTTGAGGATTGTGTTGAGACAGTTCTGGGGATAGAGATAGTCGATGAGAGCGATAAGATAGATGATATGAGAGAGTTTGCTAAGAGATTAATGAAACAGCGAAGAAGAAGAGCCAATACTTAATAGTTTTTTGATAAAATTCCACAAAAAAAGGATATGTTTATGAAAAAACATTATATATTAAAATTGACTCTACTAAGTGCAATTATAGGATTGACCTCATCTCTATCATCTGAACTTACGGATATAGATAGATTAAATCTAAAATATATGTATGAAGGTGCAAAAGAGATAGAGATGTTAAATAGGTCTATGGAGGCTGGAATGAGACAACATAATCAAAAGATACAACCTGTCCTTACAACGAAAACTGAAACTACCATAGATAATAGCCCTATGGATAGCTTTCAAGACTTAGGGGATAGATTATACTTGGAGAAACATATAGAAGATGCAAATAATACAAAGGTAGAGGTTACTGTCGTTAATGATATGGTAAAAATTGTAACCACAACCACAAAGAAGGAGAGTAAAATTACCGCTAATGGAATGGCAGAGAGTAGCTATAGTAGTAGCACAACAGAAGAGATACCTATTCCATTTGATGGAGATGTCTCTAAATTGAAGAAAGAGTATAGAGATGGAGTATTAAAAATATCTATGCCTAAGAGGAAAAAAACTTAGGAGATAATTTTTTTAATAAATCTGTAAATCTTCTGATTTCCTAACTGTAGGAGAGGGTAGCCACAAGGGCCACCCCTACAAACTTATATCCAAAAAATATGAGTAAAAAAAAGATATAAAATTATCATTTTTTGACACCCCAATTTCAAATCCTCTCCCACTTATATTTAACCAATGATATTGTTTTTAACTCCTCTAAGTTTGCCTCCTCTAAGGTATCAATAAGTCCATTTTGAACTTTTCCTTTTTGAGAGATACTTCTTGTAAAATAGTTTAGCAGATAGTTATTAAAACTCATTTTCGTCTCTAAGTTTGGATAGGTCAATTCATACTCTATACGGTTACGACGGATTATCTGTTTTTTAATGGTCAAATATCCTGCCTGAAACATAACCGTCTCTAAGTTTATATCCTCTATATCAAAACTATCTATTAGCTCCTTTCCCACTCTTAAATTTTCAAACTCTACTAAGTTGTATCTATCCTGTTTAAAAAGTTTTATTAAAAAGCTTGGCGTTCCTGTATTAAACCAATAGTTATCATACATATAGTTACTATCAATAAAGAGTAAAATATCAAAGGGGTTATATACCTTCTCACTTAAAAAGTTATACCCATTATACCACTCCTTTAACCTCTCTAAATCCACACCTTTAAGATATAGAAGAAATGAACTCTCAATATCTTTTTGAGTATATCCACAAACTGCTCCAAATTGAGGGAGCAGAGATATGTCTCTAAGATTATTCAATCCACTAAAGATACTCGCCTTAGAGAATTTACTAACTCCTGTTAGAAATGTAAATTTTATATATCTATCATTATCTTTTATCTGTGTATAGAGTCTCTTTACTATCTCGCGACACTCTTTGGCTACCTCTATCTGGTCTAAGTTATCTAAGATTGATTTATCATACTCATCTATTAAAATAACCACAGGTTTTTGATATTTTTGATTTGTTTTACGAATTAATTCACTAAAACAGATAGCATAATCATCTGTATTATAACACTCTATATCTAATCTCTGTTGATTATATTTTAATATATCAATAATCGATTTTTTAAGCTCTATAGTATCTCTATTTCCACTAAAACTTATCTTAATAACAGGATAACTCTCCTCCCAATTCCACTTATCATATATATAGAGACCCTTAAAAAGCTTTTTATTCCCCTCAAATATCTCTTGAAGAGTATCCAGAAAGAGCGATTTTCCAAAACGGCGAGGACGGGAGAGAAAAACATAGGAGTAGTTAGTTATTAAATTCAAAGCCTCTTTGGTTTTATCGATATAGATATAGTTACCTTCTATAATCTTACTAAATGTGCTAATTCCTATTGGAAGTCTTTTTAGTTGCATAATCTATTATCCATTTTTTTAAAGAATTATAGCACATTTTAAATATACAGATAACGATAATTTTAAACCCTATAAGGGAGTATATTTAAACCGAGTGATGGCAGGGTTGCCTATGTCTATTATCACCAATTTCAAACCCTATAAGGGAGTATATTTAAACAACGAAGCTTACCAATGAATGATTGCTTAGGCATAATTTTAAACCCTATAAGGGAGTATATTTAAACAGCAACCAAATAACCATATTTCGGCTTTTTATTTAAAAAATGATACAATTAATCTCCTTAAAATCAGCTTAATCGAAAATATGGGTTTCCGGTGAAACTTCACCCAAAGCCCATAAAATGGGCATTTTAAACAGTTCTTAAAAATGGCTTTAAAGAGATTATATTATTAGAATTTTTTTTAATAATCCTATCGCTTCACTATATGTAGATACCTTTCCATCTAATTGGGCTTTAAATACCACCTTTAATAGTCGTCTAAAATCTTTAGATGGCTCCAGTCCTAAATCTATTAAATCTTGTCCCCTTAAGAGAGGTTTTAGAGGGGTATTATATACCTGAAGTTCTCTGGCTCTTCTCTCTAACCAATCTATTTTATTAGATACTCTATCTAAATTGAGTATCTTTTCAAATAGTATAAACTCTTTAATATCTATCTTTGTAGAGAGTTTTCTAATGTCTCTATCCAATTTTCTATTATAAAATTTATCTAAAAGGTTATGATACTTTATATATATTAGAACAGAATCTATAAATTTATGCTCATTTGTCAATCTATATAGAAAAGATTTTGCAGTCTCTAACTTTAAGTTGGAGCATAATATAGCAAATGAGAGGGTTAAATCTCTCCTATTGTCTCCTATTCTATATCTACTCATAATATCAAGAGCCGGAAGAGTATCTAAGTTTAATTCAGGAAAATATCTTAAAATTCCTAACTCTTGCATTAGATTAAATCCAATAGATGGCTTTTGAGCTTTAAGTAGGAGTTTCTGAAACTCCATATATACTCTCTGTTGTGGTAACTCCTCTAATAGATTATCTCTTATCATCTCTTGGCATAGTTTAAAAGTGGTTCTGGAGAGAGTATAATTAAATCTCGCAGAGAACTGTATAGCCCTATATACTCTGAGTGGGTCTTCTATAAATGAGTTAGTATTTATATGCTTAAGTAGTCTATTTTGCATATCAACTCTTCCACTAAAGGGGTCTAAAAACTCTCTCTTTTCAATATCAAACCCCATACTATTAATAGTAAAGTCCCTTCTAAGAGATGCCTCTTTAAAGGTTGCATTTTTAAGGCAGGTTACTCTAAACCCTCTATGTCCTTTTGATATTTTTCGCTCAATCCGAGGGCAAGAGAAGTCATAGGTCTCTCCTTTATGGGTAAATTTTAAAACTCCAAAACTCTTACCGACTAAGTTTACCTTTCCATACTCTCTTAAAATCTCCTCCAACTTATCAATAGAGTCTAATCCAAAAACCTCTATATCATAATCTTTTATAGGGAGTTTTAAAAAGTAGTCTCTTATACTTCCACCCACAACTATAGCTCTAAATCCTTTAGAGTATAATCTTTTAGAGACTACTTTTAATATATCTGGAAGTTGCACTATACACCATATATCTTTTTAAATATAACCATTCCTAAGAATGTTGCTCCAAGACATAAAAAGATATTTAAGGCAATATTAGTTATTGCTTTTCCCCATAACCCCCCTTGTAACATAAATAGGGTCTCCCATGAGAAGGTTGAAAAGGTTGTCAATGCTCCAAGCAAACCTGTAATAAATATTGCCTTTTGATGAAGAGATAGATTTATATATTGAAAATAGAGGAACAGAAACCCAATTATAAAACTACCTAAGATATTAACCCCCAGAGTTCCAAATGGAAAGAGTGAACCGGATAGTCTCTGTATCCAACTCGATATGGTAAAACGCAATATCGCACCAAAAAATCCTCCCAATCCAACCGATATAAATATACTAAATTTTATCATTTCTGTATAAACTGCCAATCATCACTACTCTTTTTCTTATCAAACTCTTGAGGCTTCTGTTTTAATAGAGTATTTAGAATATTTAATTCAAGCTTTAGAGAGTCATCTTTTAATTCACTCATCTCTTTTACAAAATATCTTTTAAATGTCTGAAACAACTTTATATAACCCTCTGAAACTTTCAATTTACACGATTTTCTCTCCCATGTTTTAATGGTAGGATAGATTGGTCGTTTTGGAGGGAATATCATACATCTTTTCATTAAAGTTACATAATCCTCCATTACCCATTTAACTCTATCGTTACACCCAGCTCTCGCATCTATTATCCAATTTTTCATAATGGTTACAAAATCGCTTATGAGAATAGCTTTTCTAATTCCACTATTATCATAGTATTGATTTTTCGGTTTAAATGTTACATCTTGGCTATTTGAAAATGGTTTACCATTAATATCTGTATAGCTAAGCTTTAATTTAATATCGCTATTGCCATCTGCTACCTTTTTAAGCTTTAAAAGAATAATACCTCCCTTTGTCTCTCCATTCTCATTTGAAGATGGGAAGAGGGTATTTACCTTCATAATCTCTCCTGTTGCAAGTTTGGCATCAGGTGAGCCATATACTGCATCTATCTTATACTTTTTACTATCTAATTTTAGAGTTAAATCATAGACAAGTGGTGTAACCATATAATCAAACTCTTTATCCAATAGCTTTTTAAACTCCTTTGAGGAGTGGACAGAGAAGTAGTTTGCACCTCTCGTCTTAGATACATACTCAACTAAATCGTTATTAAAATCGACTCCAACTCCAATAAATGTCGTATGTATTCCCTTTTTTGATGCCTCCTTAGCCAATCCAAATAGTCTATCCTTTCTTAACTCTCCACTGTTTGGCATAGCATCGGTTAGGAATACTATTCTATTCTCATAATCTTTAGTGAGTTTGACCTCATCAAACAGCTTTAATCCCTCTTGATAACCTGCACTCCAATTTGTTCCCCCTTGCTCTTTTAGAGCTAAAATATGGTCTCTAATCGCCTTTTTATTACTTAAGAGAACCATTCTTAAAGGTTTTGCTCTATATGCTTTATTATCAAATAGAACTATTCCAACCCTATCATCATCTTTCAGATGTGAGAGCATTGCAACTATGGACTCTGTTGCTATCTGCATCTTTGTCTTTTGAGTCTTCTCTTCTATCTCAACCTTTTTGCCGGTTTTATCATAGTAGTAGCTATTGAAACTAGCACCCATAGAGCCGGATATGTCAAGCACAACTACTAAGTTTAACTTTTTTCTTTTAAAATCTTTTATATCAATTCCAGAGTTTAATCCAACAGATAGAAAATACTCTTGAGCCTTAGAGAATGGATTTAATCTCTTTGCAGTTGAGTAGCTTGGACAGAATAGTTCTTTACACTCTTTGCTCCCTAAGCCTGTATCGAAATAGTGGTTATAGAACTGCCCCTCATAGGTTATTGAATCAATCTTTGGGAGATAGCCATTTTCAATATTTGCCTTAAAGTTATTGGTATCTTTTGCACCACCTACTGCCATACCTATCTTCTTGGGAGCAGGAGCAAACGCTTTTGGAGCCATAGCTCTACTTCTTACCGAGCCAACCATAGGTGGCGAATTTAGAGTCTCTTCAAAAATCTGTGTAGAGTTATACTCCCAATCATCAGTAGTATTTATATCCGCTCTTTTACTCATACCATTTAAGAGTGTTACTATGGATATAAATAGTATAAATATTATCTTTTTCATTTTTAATCCTTTTTTTATTATTTTTATATTATAACAAAATATTGATTATTTATAATATGTCATTGAAGAGCGACCAAATTTTTTCTGTTTTACTCTATTAAACTCTCCTATGCTATTTGGCATATCCAATTTTGTTATATGCTCTATAATTATCATCTCACAACTCTCTTTCTGAATCTTCTCTATAAGAGAGATTGTTTTACTATATATATCTTCCATTCCTTTACGGATTGAAAATGGAGGGTCAAAATAGAAGTAACTCTTCTCTCTGCTACTTTTCAATAGATTTAGGATAGTATCAAACTTCTCAAAACTATCTCCAAATATAGCATAACATCTATTGGAGTCTAAACTTTTAATATTTCTCTCTAAAGATTTAAAGGCAATTCTATTATTTTCAATAAAATAGCATGACTTAGCACCACGACTCAATGCTTCAAGTCCAATGGAGCCACTTCCGGCAAACACCTCAACAAAATTTTTATCTATAATATCGAACTGAAGTGTATTGAAGAGGGATTCTTTTAATATAGCCTTTGAGCTTCTCGTGGTCTCTATATTGGGAATCTCTATAAATCTACCTTTAAAACTACCACCAATAATT